>CAYJBD010000022.1:0-9181 GCA_964368465.1 uncultured Muribaculaceae bacterium | reverse complement strand
CATTTTTGGAATTTTTTACTGATTAAGTTGTCAGAACCACAGTACGAACATTTGACATAGGTAGTATTTTTAGCTGCTTCTCTTTTCTCTTTTATCACCAAATCATTCTTTTCAGATATTTCTCTATTTTGTTTTTCTAAGTTAATAAGATAGTTTTTTAGAGTTTCTCCTAATTTAGCAAAAATAGTTTGTAAAACAGTAAAAATCACTAATATTATTATTCCTGAAGTTAATAAGTATTTAGCATAATCAACTAAGTTTTTAGTATAGAATTCATTATCTAATATATCTTTTAAATATATAATTTCAATATTTAAAAGACCGATTCCTAGTGGTATTAAGATAATTAGTCCTAGAACAATAGTAATTATTAGACTACTATATGCTTTTTCCTTAAATGTGAATATTCTGAGCAATAGTAAGACTATTCCTACTAAGGGAATAAAGTATAAGAATAATAAAACCGTTATTATATTAGTTAATATTTTGATAATTATATTTTGATTCATTTCTTTTCTCCTATTTATATCTTACTATATACTTGGGGAAAATCAAATAAAAAGATGATTAAGCAATCATCTTCTCTTTGATTTTATTCAATATCTTACTTTCTTTACGTGATATTTGTACTTGTGAAGTACCTAGTTCATGTGATGTTTCTTGTTGAGTGTAACCTTGATAATATCTCATATCAATTAAATTCATTTCTTCTTCATTCAAACTACTTAAAACAGTATTTAAATCCATTACTTCTGGTTTATAGGCTTGTTCGTTATCTTGAACATAATCATATAAATTTACGCCTTTTCCTTCATCGCTAGTTTCTTTATCTAAACTCTTAATATATTCTTTAGCGTTAATTGCTTCTTCTATCTTTACTTCATCTAAATCTAAATATAAAGATAGTTCTAATACAGTAGGCTCTCTCATTAACTTTTGAGTCATTAATTCCTTTGTTCTTTCAACTAATTTACTTCTTTTTAAAATATCTTTACTAACCTTAACACTTCTATCTTCTCTTACATACTTGGATATTTCACCTAATATATATGTATAAGCATAAGTAGAAAACTTAGTATTATATTCACTACTATAATTTTCTTTAGCATTTAACAATCCTATTACACCTACTTGATATAAATCATCTTTATCAAAATATCCTTTGTATTTAGAAATAATAGAATATATTAACTTTTCATGCTCTACGATTAATTCTAATTGTTCATCTGTCAAATTATCATCCCTTATATTTTTATTTTGTGAAAAGCAGATAACTCATCTTCTATTTGATTAGTATGTTTTAAGACTTGATCCTTATTAATACATAGCTCAACTCTAGAACTTATATCACATAAAATCATTTCTCCTTTAGCACAACTTATTTGTTGATAATTATCTTTTATTGTATTTATACCTAAATCATCTATTTCTTCTAGATGTGATAAGTTATAGACAAAAAACTTAACTCCTTTCTCTTTTACTAATTCATCAACTTTGTTTTTTAAGGACTTAGCATTTTTCTTGTTTAAACTTCCGTTTAAACGTAAGAATAAAATTCCTTTTCTAAATTCCATATTAATTGTTAACATACTTTTCACCTCACATAAAATTTTAGTTAAATATAGATGGTTTTTATACCTATTCGACAAATGTTTATTTTCTTTTTCGTTTATTTAACTAAGTATATGTAAAGTATATCTTTAATCGTTGTCGAAGTATGTCGAATAAAAAGAACTATAGTTTAATAGTTCCGCTTATTATATCTTTTATTGTATTGAATAGTAGTTCAAAGTACCCTACTTTATTTATTGCCTCTTTAACAGTTAGATCCACTTCATTAACGATGTTTCCTTCATCATAAATTGTCATTTTACCAATGATGTCATTGGGCTTTAGTGGAAGTTTTAACTCATACATTTTTGTTTTTATTTCATAATCTTTATCTTCTTCATTTTTTTTTGTTAGAACTTGTACATCATAAATGGGTACTACTTCAATTATTTGATTACTTTTAGTTAGATTTATTTTATCAACAATATCTGTTTGTTTTTTAATAGTGGTTACTTTATAAGTATTAAAACCATAATCTAGTAAATCCATAGTTTCTTCATTTCTTGTAGTAGAGTTTTCATAACCTAAAGTGATTGCGATAAGACGCATATCATCTTTTTTAGCAGTAGCGGCCATAGTCGATAAAGCATCATCTGTATACCCCGTTTTAAGTCCATCTGCTCCTTCATAGAACCTTACTAACTTATTTGTATTTACTAACCAAAATTTATTTTCAGTATCTTCTCGCAAATAGTCTTCGTATATAGATGAATATTTTAGTATATCCTCATGTTTTACTAATTCACTAGCAATAATCGCCATATCATAGGCACTTGAATAATGTCCTTCTTCATCAAAACCTGTGCTATTTTTAAAATTAGTGTTTTCTAAACCTAATTCTTTTACTTTTTCGTTCATCATTTTAACAAAGTCTTCTTCAGTTCCAGCGATATATTCACCAACTGCGACTATTGCATCATTAGCACTAGCCATTACTATTCCTTTTATAAGATCTTCTAAAGTCATTACTTCTCCAGTTGATAGAAATATTTGGGTTCCTCCCATACCAGAGGCATTACTACTAACAGTAACTGAATCAGTAAGATTAATCTTCCCTTCTTCTAATTGTTCCATAATGATAATTAAGCCTACCATTTTAGTTAGTGAGGCGACAGATACTTGTTCATGCATATTTTTATCAAATAGTACTTCTTTAGTTGTTGCTTCTATTAACACTCCTGTATTAGCATTAGGTAAGAGATTAGTACTTTCTATTTCTTCTGCATTAATGTTTATAGGTATTAGTAATAAACTCATTAATAATAGTTTTAGATATTTCATTTTATCACTCCTATAAAAAAATATGTTTTTAGAAGTATTAATATACATAAAAATAATTCTCAATTAAGAAAATTATTTTCATTACTATTATTTAGTTATTTCTATTTTATTAATATAACCATCTTTGTCATAACCATAAGTTACAGTATAGTTAGCTGTCATATCAACATTACCTATTAATGATGATATTCCTGTGATATCAGTTGCTTCACTACCATCTAAGTTAACTGTAATTTGATTATCTTGATTAATAGTATTACTGCTTAAAATTGTTGTCAATAAGCTACTAACTGTTATTCCGTCAACAGTTCCGTTATACATATTAAATTGGTCATTAAATTGATTAATGCTTAAATCATTATTATTATCATTAGAATTATTATTGTCGTTTTCATCAACAATATTATTGTTATCTTCTTCATCTTCTATTTTATCTTGAGTATCATCTATTATATCTTGTGCACCGTCTACTATTTCTTTATTAGTATCAACTGCACCATTCATATTATTAACTCCATTACCTATTATGCTTATTACAAATACAAAGATACCTATAACAACAAGAAGTATGATACCTCCATATATTAGATATGCTATCCCAGCTACTTTAGCTACTTTTTTCACAGTTTGTTTTGTTTGTTCTTTGTTTCCTAACATAGAGTCTTCAACATATTGACTTTGTTGATATTTTTCTTCTTCAGGAATAAATTTTTCATCTACTCCTACATACTCACTATTGATTTTTTTGTTTTCATTATTATTATTTTCCATTTTACTCCCCTTCTACTACTACAGCTGTACCAGTTGCTACAACCATTAACATTGATCCACCAACAGTTTCATAATCAACTTTTACCCCGATTACTCCATTAGCGCCTATTCTTTGTGCTCTTACGATCATTTCGTTTAAAGCATCTGCTCTTGTTTTAATTAATTCTGTTTCAAATTCTTCGCTTCTACCACCAATCACATTAGTGATACCTGCTGAAATATCTGTAAGAAAATTGGTTCCGTTTACTACTTCTCCAAATACTATACCGCGATATTCTTTAATATTTTTTCCTTCTAAACTATTTGTTGTTGATATTAACATACTTTACCCCTCTTTTCTTTAATATGTTTTTTTACCTTTAACTAGGTAAATAATAAATGCTCCTAGAATACCTGCACCTAAGATAGAACCACCTATAATATAAAAGATATTATAAGTCATAGGGTCTATTAAATCATAGTACACAGTATAACTAGCATTTGTTAATTGTGTTTTTTCTACTCCTAAAGTATTTATTTCGTTTCTTAAACTACTAATTTCTGTCATTAGACTTGAATAATCTTGAAAATAATTTGGATCAGTCATTACTAATGATGATTGTTCTTTACTCTTAGTAGCTAATTCTTCTTCTAATAGTATAACTTCTTTGTCAATTTCACTAAGTCTTTCTTCTGCTGCATCTACTTTCAGTTGTGATTGTTCTAGTGCTTCTTCTTTTCTTTCGTCTTCTATTCTAGCTGAGTCCATTTGTGTATATAAACCTATACCACAAATAAGTAAACTGATTGCTAAAGATACTAGAATGACCTTTAACGGTAATTTAATTTTCTTAGTATTAGTATCAGTTGTTTCTTTTATTTCTTTCACTACTTCATTATTATTAATACTATCTGTTAATTCTTTATTATCATCAATTAAATTATCGATATTTACTTCAAATAACTTTGATATTTCAATCATTTTGGCCGTTTCTGGAATTGATTGACCTAATTCCCATTTAGAAACTGTTTGTCTAGTTACATTAAGTTTATACCCTAATTCTTCTTGTGATAACCCCTTTTCTTTTCTTAATTTGATTAGTTTTTCACTAAAATTCACCTTAAACCTCCTCTTTTTACTCTTTTAATACAATTTCTTATATTATAAACAAAACTTGCGCTTTGCCCTTAAAATATAACATAATTACACTATCATTTCTACCAACTTAGAGTGGAATTTTGTCAACTTGACTTAACATTTAGAAAAAAAGACTAAATAATCATGAATTTTAAGGAAAAAGAGATGAAAATGTCTTTGTTAAAAGTTTATAATTTATTTCGGTATTTTATACAAAAGTAAACCGACGAGTCTCAAAAGAGCCTCATCGGTTTATTCTTTGTCTATATTCTTTGTTAAAATACCCTGTTTCCCCTTTTTTAACATCACTAATATCCCTTCAGTTGGCCGTTTTCATCACCGCTTCTCGGTGGTGGAAGAGTGAATAAAGGTTTTCTGGTTTGGGCCTACGGCGTTATGGTGTAATGCTGACGCGGAAGCCGAAGCTGCTGCCGTCGTTACCGTTGCCGTTGTAGAAGTTGAAGACTCCCGCAACAGTGGTACTGCCGTAGTAGCCACCTCGTAGAAACCATGGGGTGCTATAATTTGCGAAAGATTGTATATCTCCATAAAATCCTGCTGTTTCACCTGTGGCATCTCCTAATATTCTTCCTGTTGTTACATTTGTATTATATGTATAACTATTATAATACTTCTTATCTGGTGGAGTTGTAAATCCTGATGACTCTGCATCAAAAGCATTACTACTATCTTCCATATTTCCCATTACATATTCATATGCTCCACCTGAGATATCATATACTCCATAGATATTACCGGTAGTAGATGCTGTTTGACCTTTTTCTGTTTCATATGTATTAGTTGAACATGAAGCAGTGGTTTGTGATGCACTTACTGTGTCACCACCTATTCCTGTTATATAATTAATACAGTTGTTGATGGCTACTTCTTTTTCGATACCTATATAATCATCATTATTATATTTACCATACTTTGATTGTGATAGATAGGCAACTGCTCCCCACTCGGTATTTTTCATCATGTGGGCGTCATAATTTCCTTCTAATCCATATAGTGTTAGTCCATTATTTAGATTCATATATTGTTGGACACTATAGAACATATTCGATAAAGTTACACTTCGCCAACTTGTTACTGTTGGTTTTACTATTGGTTGTTGGATAGTGTCACTTGTTGTATTTCCAGTTGTACTAGTTTCAAACTTAGCTACCCAGATACCTGGTAATTCTTCGTTTCCTGCATCTTCTCTTGTTGCTGGATCATCACATGTTTGTCCCCAACAAAAAGCTGGACTTGTGTACCAATTGGTTGCTTCTTCTCCTGTATATGCTGCTGTTCCTAATTCTGTCATTGTTTTATCAATAAATCTTATATCGATGGCTCCTGGTGTATCTTGATCTGGGAAGTCTCCACCTTGTATTTGGTATCCATAAGTATTTCCTATTGTATAAGAATATCTTGGTATCCACACAAACATAGCGTTTATATCAGTCATTGGTATTACTGTTCCAACTTCTGAATCTACTAGTGTTGCTCTATTAGGGGCAGTTACTGTTACAGCATTAGCCCATTGTAAATCACTATAGTTATACCAACTTAATGGATTAGCTTTTACCCAATCAGTTCCATTCCAAGTTACTGGTATCATATCTCCTACTAACTCTGGTGGATTAGGATCGATATCTGGTAATCCTTGTGTTCCTACTACTCTTAATTTACCTCTAAAAACATCTGTATTTAAGATAGTTGTTGTATCATAATCTACCCATAATCTAAGTTCATAATTAACTGTTTCATTTGGAGCGATTATTCCTACAAATAATTTAGTAGATAATGTTTGTAAATTATCCATATTAGCAGAAACGCCTTCTTTTTTCATTTCAAAACGTAATTTATTAGCTTCTACTCTTGTTTCTCCATCTGACAAAGCTGACTCATCTAAATAGATAACATATCCTACTTCTATAGAACTATTATTAGTAAGGCTAAAACTCATAGGAGTTCCACTCATTCCTTCTTCATCTGTTACCGGAATAGCATTATCTATTGTAATAGCATTAGTTTCAGTAAGTGTTAAATCAAGAGAACCAAATCTAATAACATTTTCTTCTATCCCTTGTACTACAACTGTTAATATGGCATATGATATTCCTGATACTAACATTAATGCTCCTAGTATGGCGATTATTATATATAACTTTTTATTTTTATTCATATTACTTACCCTTATCCTATTATAATTATTATAACATATTTTTTACCTTTGTATAGAAAAAAAGACATTTAATCTTTTAAAATGTCCTCTAGTATTTTTATTATTTGTTCTTTGTTAAATGGTTTTGCTAAGTAATCGATAAATCCTTGTTCTAAATATTTCTTTTCTGCTCCTGCTACTGCATCTGCGGTTAACGCTATGACTGGTGTATTAAAGTTTTTATCTTTTTTTAATATCTTCAATACTTCATCTCCACTTTGTAGTGGCATCATTATATCCATTAGGATTAAATCATATTTGTTGTTTTTCAGTATTTTTAAACATTCTTCTCCATCATATGCTTCATCGATATTATACTTTTCTTTTTCTAATAGTTTTTTTGCTACTTTAATATTTATTTTACTATCATCTACTATTAATATATTCTTATTACTATTATTCTTCTCTACTACTTTTATTTCTTCGTTTACTGGATTATCATTTTCCATCTTAGAAATAGTTTGTGGTAGGTGAACGATAAATAAACTACCTTGTCCATATTGACTCTCAACATTTATTTTACCATTCATTAACTCTACTACTCTTTTAGTAATAGCTAGTCCTAATCCTGTTCCTTCTGTAGTACTATTTTTTTCAGCATCTAGTCTTTCAAACTTTTGAAATAACTTATTTATATTTTCTGCTTTTATACCACGTCCAGTGTCTCTTACTGATATTATTAGGGTACATATATTATCTTTGTTAATGCAATTTACATTTACATTTATTTCACCCTTATCCGTATACTTAGCAGCATTAGTTAATAAATTATTTATAATTGATTTAACATGTACTTTATCACCTATTAATTCATATGGAATATCTTTTGCTACTGTGATATTTAGTGTTAATCCTTTATCATGTACTCTACTTTTGTTTAGTTTTGCTATTTTAACTAATTCTTCTTTAAAGTTATATGGAACATTAGTTATTTCTAATTTATCATTTTCTATTTTATTAATATCTAGAATATTACCTACTATATCAAGTAATGTGTTAGAAGCATTTACTATATCTTGTAGATCTGGTTTTATATCTTCCGGGACATTTTCTTTATCTTTTATATATTCACTTAATCCTACTATAGCATTTAGAGGTGTTCTTATTTCATGTGACATACTTGATAAGAAATCACTTTTAGCATGATTTGCTTTTTCCGCTTGAGTTTTAGCTAGTTCTAATTGATTAATCATTTTAACATCAGGGTTTTCTATTGTAAAGAACATTAATAATTCCATAAAAACAATGATTGGCGGGATAATCAATAGATTTGGTACCATCGATTGATATACGGCTGCTAGTATCATTAAAACGATTAATGATAAAATGGGAATATTTTTTACAATTTCGATTCTTTTGATAACTGAATATAGTGCTAAAGCTAAACTGCTTAATAAATATACACCACATATTCCATAAACAAATAAGACACATAGTCCTGTTGCATACCCATCAGTTCCGTTCCAAAAGATTTCAATTGGTAGAAATAGTGATATAATAAATATTATACTATTAGCTATTATTATTCCTTTTATCACTTTACTAAAATCCTTTTTTTCATCGTTTTTAAATGTAATATAAAAAACATAGAGAAATTGTGCTGAACTCCAAAAACAATACATTGGTAAATCCAAACGATTTATTAGTAAAATCCAATGATCTGGAGCGTTGATATAAGATAAAATATAAGCCAAAATAAAAAATAAAACATTGAAGAAGCTCATAATTAGCAATACGCCATATATCTTAGTTTCATAACTATTTACTCTTTTTTTAGTAAAAAAGACTATTATTAATAGTAATAAAATAGATATAGACAATATCGGTAATTGTAAACTCATAAGTACACCTCAATGCTTTATTCTTCTTTACTTTATTTTACCTTTATTGGTTGATACTGTCAACTCTTTTAGTTTTTGTTTATATTTCACTTCATTATATCCATAACCAAAAAACCTATCATGATTTTTTATATAATATCCATTTTTTTCTGAGGAAATTCTTTTTATCGTAATATTTCCGTTTTCATCTTCTTTAATTGAACTATTATGGATAATGAAATAATCTTGCTCTTTTGGTTCATAAATAAATTGTGATTCGTATTCTCTTTTCTTAGGTATATTTTTTGCTGCTTCTTTATCTTTACTTAGTTGATTAGCAACAAATTTATCCCAGTAATCAGGTTT
>CAYJBD010000021.1:0-9199 GCA_964368465.1 uncultured Muribaculaceae bacterium | reverse complement strand
CTTTTCATACGACCTTCTATTTTTAAGGACGTAATATTACTTTTTAATATTTCTTCTAGTTGTTCTGTTGTATTTAACTCTTTAGAACTTAGAAAGTATTCTTCTTCACTTATTTCATCTCCTAGATGAAGTTTGTAAGGTAGGCGACAACTTCCAACACATGACCCTTGATTTCCACTTCTATCCCCTATCATACTACTAAATAAGCAGCAACCTGAATAGCTAATACAAAGTGCTCCATGAATAAAAACTTCTTTTTCGATTGGGGTATCCATTTCATTTATTTCACTTAGTGATAATTCTCTTGCTAGAACGGCTCTTTTCACACCTATTTTTTCTAATAGTTTTAATCCTTTTTCTGTTGAATTGTGCATTTGAGTAGACGCATGTATTTCTAAATCAGGATAAAGTTCTAAACAAGCATTTAAAAGTCCAAAATCTTGTACTATGATAGCATCTACACCATTTAAATAAAGTTCTTTTATGTATTCAAGACAAGAATTAAATTCATTATCCTTAACTAATGTATTAACTGTTACATATACTTTTACATTATAAAGATGAGCATAATTAATTGACTTAATTATCTCTTCTGTTGTAAAGTTTTCAGCATATTTTCTAGCACCAAAGTTTTTTCCACCTAAATAAACAGCATCTGCTCCATTGTGAACTGCGGCAAATAAGCACTCTTTGTTTCCTACTGGTATTAATAATTCTTTCTTCATCTTTTCCTCCAAAAAAAGAAATCTATTCGAAGATTTCTCGGCATTGATATCCACTATCTCTTAATTCTCCAACTACTTGTAAACTTCTAGTTTCACTCGTATACTCTAAGATAGTTGCGTTCATTTCTGATATTTCTTTATCGATACTTGTCATCTCATCCATATAAGTAAAATATTCTACCATTGTATGTTCTTGTTCGTCAAGGTCACACTCTACTTCATAGATATCTTTTACTGTATCTTGATATACAATACATAGACGGTTAGTAGTATCTATTACTTCTTCTTTCTCAGTATTTGTTGTAGTTGTTACTACGATTGATGAGATCATGCTTGTATCGTCATTTTGATAGATGTGATAATTATATTTATATAATACATCATTGTTATCTATTTCTAAATCACAATTATAATATAATAACTTTTCTTCTTCTTTGACTTCAATATACTGAGGTGAAGTACCCATCAACTCATCAACAAAAACAGTTATTTCTGGCAAGAAGAAAACCCCAGTAAATAATAGTAAAAAGAAAATAGTGGTTGCTATATATTTACCTTTTTTACTTTTTTCTTGTGCTGGTTGTTCTACTGGTTCTATAGTAGGTTGTGGTTCTTGCGCTGGTTGTTCTACTGGTTGAACAGTTGGTTTTGGCTGTTCTGTTGGTATATTTTGATTTGCTAACTCTTTGTTATTTTCTTCGTTATTCATATCTACACCTCTTTATTCTATTTAATTATACTTTATTTTGACTTTTCAAACAAGATGTTTTTTTCATCTTCCATTACAACAATATAATCACTTTGTTCTTTTAAATAAGTAGATAAATTACCTTGTACCATTATAAGCATATCAAAATCATATGAATCTAAAATAGTTGGTACGGTAGCATTAAATAAAATTAAATTTTGCGAGTCTTTTAAATTATATTTTGAATACATATCTGCTCTTCCATCAATAAAGACAGGAATATCATGATAGATTAAGTATCCTCCCATATTATAATCATTATATAGCCTCTTCGGTTTATTATCTTGAAGATAAGTAATCATTTCATCACTAATAATAGGAGTAGATATTTTTGGTAGTGTTTGATAGAAAATATTTATGTATGCTATCATTACTACTACTGAGAAAATAATTATTACTTTACTTGTCAGGTTGTCTAATTTATTTTCTTTGTCTACATAATCAAAAATAATATAAGTTGTTACAATATAAAACAAGCTACAAAACCTAATACTTCTAAATGTCAAATATGTGAACAGCATCATTAAGATTAGATCAATTAATCTTATTTTTTTCTTAGTTAATATTAGTACTAAATAACTTATGAAAATAGTAATGGCAATTAATAGATGTTCAATTTTTTTGATATCTAAGCTTTGCCACTCTGCTATGGCACTTATCATAGTATTATCTGCCATATTAAGATATGGATAAACTATTATTTGATAGGTATGTGGATTAATTAGTAAAGCAATAATAGATAATCCTATTACTAACAGGTATCTTTTTAACTGATTTTTAGTTAATGATTTATTTTCAATTTTTTCCAGTTTTAACTTAACAAACGATATTATTATAAAAATTATAGGAATAAGATATACTAAGTTAGATGATCCTCCATGGAAATTAGCCCATAATAGAGAAATTATTGGCAGAAGAAATATCTTTTTACTATCTTTATTATAATATAAATCAAAACATAAGAAGATTGTTAGTGATAAGAAGATATTACTTATTAGATGTGGTCTTGGTAAGCAAGTAAAAGAAATTATTATAGCGCCTAAACATGACCATAATAAAAAAAATGGTATATTTTTTATCTTCTTACGATTTAAATAAAATAATAAAAGAAAATTAAACATTGTAAAGATGATTGTATATATGAATGGTGCTAGGTCATTAAAGATAGTTTTGAAGCCATGAATTAGCACTTCAAATAACCATTCATGGGATATCCAACTAAGATTCTGTTCTATAGCAAACCAAGAAAAAACATCGGTAAAAGGAATACCGTTATTTGCAATATACTCTCCTGCTTTTACATGCCAAAAATAATCGTTTCCAAGTTGAAATCTACTTAATATAACGACGATTAAACTTAGTAAAAACAATATTATTGCTATTTTTCTTTGTTTCATCTTAAACTATTTATTCTTTCTTCAAAGTTTTCACTATTAATAATATAACTTCCACTAACAACCATATCTACATCTAGTTTTTTAGATATTTCACTGTTAACACCACCATCAACACTGATGATTACTTTAGGATTTATCTCTTTTATAAGTTGTTTTAAAAGTTCTATTTTTTGATAGGTTGATTCGATAAATTGTTGTCCTCCATAACCTGGAAAAACAGACATCATCAAAACCATATCAATGTTTTTTAGATATGGTTCTAATAGTCTTACGTCAGTATCAGGATTAATAGATAAACCTGCTTTGATACCATATGATTTAATTAGTTCAAGGTATTTAAATAAGTCTTTTTCTAATTCAAGATGAATAGTAAGATATTCTGTATTTAGATTAGCATAGTCCTTAATATACTTCTTAGGTTTTGTTACCATTAGATGAACATCTAATCTTTTTGATGTGTATTTATAAATATTCTTAAGTTCTTTGTATGGTAGACTTTTTTCTTTGACAAACTTACCATCCATAACATCTACATGAATATAGTTAGTTGTTGTATCATTTAGTTTGATAAGATCGTCTGCTATTTTATTACTACTTAAAAAAGAAGTTGAAATTAACTTCATTTTATCACCTACTTCATCAATTTCTCATATGTTTCATAACGACTAGTCATTATTTTATCATTTTTAACGGCTTGTTTGACTGAACATTCTTTTTCTTGTAAATGATTGCAGTCTTTATATGGACATGGATATTTAGCAAATTCAATAAAACCTTCTTTGAATTTATCTTTAGAAATATCTTTAAAGTCTAGTGAAGAAAATCCTGGGGTATCAAATATCTTTCCACCACCATATTCCATTAATTCAACTGTTCTAGTTGTATGTTTACCTCTTCCTAAGGCTTTAGATATTTCTCCTGTTTGAAGATTTAGAGTTTTATCTAATTTATTGATAAGAGAACTTTTCCCTGCTCCTGTTTGACCAGTAAAAACACTACTCTTATTTTTGAATATTTTTTTTATTTTACCTAGTTTAGTATTAGTTAAAACTTTATAACCTAGTTTTTGATAATACTTTTTAATTTGCTTTATCTCTTTTTTTTCTCTACCTTTTAAAAGGTCTTCTTTAGTAAAACAAACAATAGGTTCAACGTTATTAAGTTCCATAACTAGTATTAGTTTATCTAAAAGATTAGCTGAAAAATCAGGTTCTTTTACACTTGTAACTAATAGCGCTTGATCAATATTAGAAACTAAGGGTCTAATGAATTCGTTTTTACGAGGTAATATTTCTTCGATAAGAGCTTTTTCGATATTAAACTTAACATAGTCACCTACTAGTGGTGTTATTTTATCATTACGAAATTTACCTCGACATTTACATGCTAGTTGTTTGCCTTCATATGATACTACATGTGTATCACTCATTATTTTAACTATTTGACCTTTCATTAGTCCCCCTTAGTTATTATTCAGTTGGTTCTTCTGGTGTTGGATCAGTGTTATCTTCATCTGATGGTTGTCCTGGATTTTCTTCTACTACAGGTTCAATTGCGATATCAACACCAAATACAGCACCTCTTATAATAGGATCATCTTTTCCTCTTGTTTGATCAATTACTAATACAAATTGTGACTCGGTTGCTGTTTCAACTTCATTAATACGACAGTCAAGTTCATATTCTAAACAGAAAGCATCTACTTCATCTTTAGTCCACAACTCTTCTACCATATCAGGATAATTAGTATTAGGTTTTGGAATATATAATATTATTTCAGTTCCTTCTGTTGCTTCTGTTCCTTCTGGAATTGATTGTTCTATAATATTTTGTTCATTATATTCTTCTTCGGTTTCATATTCTTTTTCTTCAACTTTTACTACTAAACCGTGAACATTTTCTAAAATAGCTTTTATTTCGATATAATTTTTACCGACATAATCTTCTATAATATATATTTCTTGACCTAGTGATTCATAAAGGGTGATAAGACTACCTTCTTTAACAGTACGATCTGCTTGTGGTTCTGTTTTTACTATTTTTCCCTTTTCAATTTCACTACTTACGACTTGTTCTATTTCTAAATCAACTTCGAAACCTTCTTCTTTTAGTTTCTCTTCAGCATCAACGATACTCATACCTGTTACATCTGGTACTTTTACATCTGGTATTGAAGTGATTGATGGTAGGATTAAGAAGAATGCAGCAATAGCAGCAACTATAAGTCCAAAGACAATTAATAGTATCATTATAACTTTATTACCTTTTTTAACTTTTTCATCTACTATTGGTTTCACGATTAATTCCTCTTCTTCTACTTCTTTTATATTCTCTACTTTTTTAGTATTTTCATCCACTTCAACTTCAGGGTGTGGATAAACATATACTGGTTCTTCTGATCTTTCTTCATCTAAACTAGAAGCTAAATCTTCATGCATTTCTTTAGTATCATTATATCTATTTTTAGGATTTTTAGCAGTTGCTTTCATAATAATATTCTCAATACTTTGCGGTAGAGAACTATTATGTTGTTTAGCACTTGGTAATGATTCTTTCATATGTTTAAGTGCTATTTCAACAGCGTTTTCTCCTTTAAATGGTAATTTACTAGTAAGTAATTCATAGAAGATAATTCCCATTGAGTATATATCACTTTTAATAGTAGATCCTTTACCACTTGCTTGTTCTGGTGGTAGATAATGTACACTTCCCATTACAGAGTTAGTCTGTGTTAATTGGGTACTATTAAGTGCCATTGCTATACCGAAGTCCATTATCTTAATCATTCCATCATCTTTGATCATGATGTTTTGTGGCTTTAAATCACGGTGAATAATGTAACTATCATGGGCATGTGACATACCTTCTGTTATTTGTAACATTATGTCTATTACTTCACTTGTTGTTAGATTAACTCTTTTCTTAAGTAATTGTTTTAGAGTTATTCCTTCAACATATTCCATGACAATATAATAATTTCCACTGTCTTCTCCTACATCATACATCTCTACTATATTAGGATGAGAGATTCTTGATGCTGATAGTGCTTCACGTTGAAATCTTCTAACAAATTTTTCATCATTAGTAAGATCTCCTCTTAATATTTTGATTGCTACATCGCGGTCTAGAATAATATCATGTGCTAAATATACATTAGCCATTCCACCTTCACCAATACTACGAATTATTTCATAGCGATCATTTATTTTTTGCCCCTTTATTACCATTTTTATTCTTCACCTTCTTCACTTCTAATTAGATATGCTACTGAAATATTATCAGTACCACCTCTATTATTTGCTTTATGAATTAGTTTAATAACTTGTTCTTCTATATCAGTATTATTTAATAATACTTTTTCTATTTGCTCTTCATCAATCATATTAGTTAGTCCATCACTACATAACATAATTGAAGTAATCTTTTCAAAATCGATACAATCAAAGATGTCTATATCTATAGGATTATTAGCTCCTAATGCTTTCATTAAGACATTTTTCTTTGGATGATTTTTTGCTTCTTCTTCACTAAGTTCACCTGCTGTTAGGAGTAAGTTAACTAGTGTATGGTCAGATGTTACTTTATGTAGTTTTTCGTCTTTTATAACAAATCCACTTGAGTCTCCAATATTTCCAAATAAGATATAATCTTTTGTATGAATAGCAACTACTAAAGTTGTACCCATACCTTTACTCTCTGGATGTTCTTTTTCATGTTTAAAGATAAGATTATTTATATCGTTAACAGTGTTTCTTAGCCAGTTAACAGCATCTACTTTGCTTTTGTTTTGGAAAGTATCCATAAAGTGTTTTCCTAAATAATTGATAGCAATAGCACTAGCTACTTCTCCAGCAGAGTGTCCTCCCATACCGTCAGCTACAGCCATGATATAATTACCATCTTTATTTTTTAATACGACAACACCATCTTCGTTGTGGTCTCTTACTTTTCCAGAATCTGTTAAATAGAAACTTTTCATGCTTCCTCCTTCTTGCTTCTAAGTTGTCCGCAAGCAGCACTAATACTAGTACCAAATTCCCTTCTTATTGTTACATTTATATTATTCTTTTTAAGTATATCATAAAAACGCATAATTTGTAACTTTTTACTTCTTTTATAGTCAATATTTGCAGTTTCATTGTAAGGTATTAAGTTAACATACCCGTTTATACCTTTTAATAACTTAGCAAGTTCTAAGGCATTATCAACACTATCATTTATATCTTCTAATAATATATATTCAAAAGTTAAACGTCTTTTCGTCTTTTCATAGTATTTTACTAAAGAGTCCATTAATTTTTCTAAGGGATATACTTTATTGATAGGCATTAATTTATCACGTAATTGATTATTAGGTGCGTGTAAACTAATAGCTAGGTTTACTTGGTATGGAAAGTCTGCGAAATCTAAGATTTTAGGCACTATTCCACAAGTTGATATTGTAATATGTCGAGATCCTATTTGTAACCCTTTAGGATGATTAATTATTTCAATAAACTTGACAATGTTGTCATAGTTATCAAAAGGTTCACCTATTCCCATTACAACAACATGAGTAATTCTACTTTTGATATCTTCTTCCACTAAGAGAATTTGTTCGACCATTTCAGAGACTGATAAGTTACGTACTTTTTTACGTCTTCCACTCTCACAAAAAGTACAGCCCATATTACAGCCAACTTGTGATGAGACACAAAGACTCATACCATAGTCATGTTTCATAAGGACAGCTTCAATCATTTCTTTATCGTTTAAAGAAAATAAATACTTATTAACATCAACATCTCTTTCAGTGGTTACTAATTCAAGAGATGAAAGGCTATAAGATTGTTCTAACTGTTCAATAACACTATTCTTTAAATTAGTCATTTCACTAAAAGATTTAACTCTTTTTTGATATAACCAATCAAATGCTTGATTAGCATGAAACTTCTTACTTTCAATACTTAAGAAATACTCTTCTAAATCGTTTATACTTTCATTATAAATACTTTTCATAATTCACTTCCATAGATAATTATACCATTTATACTATATATTAGTAAAACACTATTTTAAGCAAATGTAATTATTTTGTGATAATGTCGTGTTATAAGTTATATGAATAAATAAAAACAGAAAAAACGGAGCTGCCTAAAGACAACTCCTAATCTTCTATATTATTTAACTTATCCTATACTAACATCTCTAATAACCCTTCAGTTTCCGTTTTTTAGTTTGGGCCTACGGGGTTAGGAAGTTAAGCTGACGCGAAAACCACGTCCGTTGCTGGAACCTCCTTCAGTGGCATAGAAACTGAAGATTCCTGCACCAGAGTTATTGATGTAGTAACCACCACGATGGAACCAAGAATTATCAGAAGTTAGAAACGATTGTAAATCTCCATAGAAGCCTGCCGTTTCTTTAGTAGAATCCCCTAACATTCTTCCTGTTGTTACATTTGTATTATATGTATAACTATTATAATACTTTTTATCTGGAGGGGTTGTAAATCCTGAATATGATGTATTAAAGGCACTGCTACTATTTTCCATATTTCCCATTACATGTTCATATGCGCCACCTGACATGTCATATATTCCGTATATGTTACCTGTAGTAGAAGCTGCTTGTCCCAATTCTGTTTCATAAGTATTAGTTGAACATGTACTACTTGATGATGGTGCACTGACTGAGTCGCCACCTATTCCTGTTATATATATACTACAGTTATTAATGGCTACTTCTTTTTCTGCTCCTACATAGTTTGTATTTCCATACTTTCCATATTTGGACTGTGAAAGATAGGCAACTGCTCCCCACTCAGTATTTTTCATCATGTGAGTATCATAAGTGGAACCACTTAATCCAAAGATATTTTCCCCACTTGTACTATTCATGTACTGTTGGACACTATAAAAGATATTTGATACATTTACACTTCTCCAACTTGTTACTGTCGGCTTTATTATTGGTTGTTGTGTTGCATTCGTTTCTACTCCGCCTGTTGTACTTGTTTCAAACTTTCCTACCCATAATCCTGTTAGTTCTCTATTTCCGGGATTGTTTCTTGTATTTATATCATCACATGTATCTCCCCAACAAAAAGCTGAATTTGTGTACCATTCTGCTACTGTATCTACTGTATATGCTGCTTCTCCTGTGTCGGTTGTACTACTGTTTATCCATTTGATATCTATTGCTCCTGGAGTTGCTTGTGTTGGAGTGTTTCCTCCACATCCTTGTACTCCATATGTGTTTCCTATTGTATATGAATATCTTGGAATCCATACAAACATAGCATTTATATCATCCATTGGTATTACTGTTCCTGGGTTAGAACTTACTAG
>CAYJBD010000020.1:2584-9494 GCA_964368465.1 uncultured Muribaculaceae bacterium | reverse complement strand
TTTATAGTGCAATTGATCGTGTTAGTATATTAACAAGTGATAAAGAAAAAAATATCGTTACATTGGAAATAAGTGATGATTTTATAGTATTAAAATCTTCTTCTTTAGAAATAGGGCGTGTTGAAGAAAAAATGAATGTTAATAAAATATTAGGTGAGGGGATTAAAATTTCTTTTAGTGCTAAATATATGATGGAAGCTTTAAAAAGTTTTGAAGAGGAAGAAATCGAAGTTAAATTTTATGGAGAAATCAAACCAATTATAGTAAAAAATGTTGAAAATGATAGTTTAATTCAATTAGTTTTACCAATTAGAACATATTAGACAAAAGTCGATAAATTTCGACTTTTTCTTATGCTATTATATCTTTCAAGAAAGCGAAGTATGTCGTTTTCTGAAGGGGGATATATGAAAGAATACGAAATTAATGAAGGAACTTTAGCTATTATGGCTATTGATGAAGAAAGGACAGCTGTTTTTGAAAATGAAAAAGAATATAATATAGAATTACCTGCGTATCAGGTAATGGAGAATAGTTGTCATTATTATGGTAGTAGTTATTTAGGAAGAGTACAAGGAGCGGAATATATATTAGGCAAAGGATATAAAATGCCTATAATAGTTGATGAAACAAGAAATATTATCTTTTTTCCTACAATTTCACCTGTTTCTATGGATTGTACGTGGTTAGCTTTAAATAAGATCAAAAAAATAGATGATTTAGGGGATTCGACAAGAATTATTTTTAATAATAATCAGGAAATATCATTAAATTTATCTTATAGAAGTGTTCAAAATCAATTATATAGAGCAGCAAGGTTAGATTCTATAATAAGAAATAGAAAAAAATAGATAAAAAAGCGAAAAAAAAGAGTTTTTTTGCTTTTTTTTTGATATAATGTAGATGTAGGTATAGGAGTACTTAAATAGGGGGTAATTTAGAATATGATAAGATTTATGGTGTTTAATTGATTTTAAAGAAATTAAAATTATTAAATTTTAGAAATTATAATACATTATCTTTAAATTTGAGTGATAGAGTTAATATTTTTATAGGGAATAATGGTCAAGGGAAGACTAATATACTGGAAAGTATATATATATTAGCTTTAACTAAAACCTTTAGAGTAGGTGTTGAAAAAAATTTAATTAAGTTTGAAAAGGAAAATACTAAGATTCAAGGTACAAGTAAAAATAATAAAATTATTAGAGATTTAGAAATAAATATCGATAAAGATAGTAAGAAACTTATTGTTAATAAAACTGTTATTAATAAAGTAATTGATTATATATCAAATTTGAATGTTATTTTATTTACACCTGATGATTTAGAAATTATCAAAGATGCTCCTGCTATAAGAAGAAAAATATTGAATATTCAATTAAGTCAAATTTCTATTATATATTTGAAAAAAATTAATGAATATAATAAATGTTTAAAATTGAGAAATGAGTATTTGAAAACTTTATATAATAAAAGAGTGGATAAAGATCAATATTTAGATGTTTTAACACAAAAATTGATAGAATGTGCATGTGTAATATATAAAGAAAGAGAAGAGTATATCAGCAAAATTAATGAGCAAATAGGAGATATTTATAAAAATATTACTAATTTTGAAGGGTTGTGGATAAAATATACGCCTAATATTAACATTCAAGAATTTTGTGATGAAAAGATTGAAGAAATATTAACTGCTAAATTTTGCGATAATTTGATTAAAGAAATAGAGAAGGGTACTACTTTATTTGGTCCTCATTTAGATGATTTTTCCTTTTTAATAGATAAGAGAGAATTAAAACTATTTGGTTCTCAAGGTCAACAAAAATTAGCTGTAATTGCTTATAAATTGGCAGAAATACCTATTTTTTATAAAAAAACGGGAACAAATCCTATTTTATTATTTGATGATATTTTTAGTGAAATAGATAAAAGTAAAAAAAACAAGTTGTTGAAATATATTGATCAAGATATTCAAATAGTAATAACGACAACGGATCTTAAAGATATTAATAGAAAAATTGTAGAAAAAGCATTTGTTTTTAATGTAAATAATGGAACAGTAGAGAAGAGAGAAGGTAAGTAATATGAAAGAAAAAGAAAAAGTTGAACAAGTTTATGATTCGTCGACTATACAAGTTTTAGAAGGTTTAGAAGCAGTTAGAAAAAGACCGGGTATGTATATTGGTACTACTAGTGAAAAAGGGTTACACCATTTAGTGTGGGAAATTGTGGATAATGCAATAGATGAAGCTTTGGCTGGTTATTGTAATGACATTGAAGTTATCATCAATAAAGATAATTCTATTACGGTTAAGGATGATGGTAGAGGTATTCCTACTGGTGTTCATCCAAAAACAGGTTTATCAACTGTTGAAACTGTTTATACAGTACTTCATGCAGGTGGTAAATTTGGTGGTAGTGGATATAAAGTGTCTGGAGGACTTCATGGTGTTGGTGCATCTGTTGTTAATGCTCTTAGTTCATCAGTTGTTGTTACAGTTTATCAAAATGAACAAGTTCATCAAATTGAATTTGCAGATGGGGGTAAAACTGTATCACCATTAGCTGTTATTGATAGTTGTAGTATCGACCGTACAGGAACAACAGTTACTTTTAAACCAGACCCTACTATTTTTACAGAAACTACTGTATATGATTATGATATTTTGAAGTATAGATTAAGAGAATTAGCTTTCTTAAATAAAGGTCTAAGAATAATATTAAATGATGATCGTGATGAATCTGATAAGAAAAGTGATACATATTTATATGAGGGCGGTATTTCTGAATATGTTAAAATGCTTAACGAATCAAAAAGTCCTATACATGAAGAAATAATTCACTTAGAAGGAGAATCAAGTGACGTATCACTAGAAGTAGCTATGCAATATAATTCTAGTTATACTTCAAGTATTTATTCATTTGCTAATAATATTAAAACTCATGAGGGTGGAACTCATGAAGAAGGTGTTAAAAGAGCATTAACTAGAATTATTAATAATTATGGAAAAAATAATAGAATTTTAAAAGATAATGATGAACCGCTTTCTGGTGATGATGTAAGAGAAGGTTTAACAATGATTGTTTCTTGTAAACATCCTAATCCTCAGTTTGAAGGACAAACAAAAACAAAACTTGGTAATGCAGAAGTTAGAAAAATTGCTGATGATGTGTTTGCAGAAGGTTTTGAGAGATTTTTACTTGAAAATCCTGATGCAGCGAGAATAGTTGTTGATAAAGCGATGACTGCTGCTCGTGCTAGAGTTGCTGCAAAGAAAGCTCGTGAATTAACAAGAAGAAAAGGTGGCTTAGAACTTACTAATCAATGGGGAAAATTAACTGATTGTTCTAGTAAGGATGCATCTATTTCTGAAGTTTTCATTGTCGAAGGGGATAGTGCAGCGGGACCAGCTAAACAAGGAAGAAATTCAAAGACACAAGCAGTGTTACCTATTAGAGGTAAAATTTTGAATGTAGAAAAAGCACGACTTGATAAAGTTTTAGGAAATGAAGAAATTAGAAGCTTGATTACTGCGTTTGGTACAGGTATAGGTGAAGAGTTTGATCTTGCTAAATTACGTTATCACAAAATAATTATCATGACCGATGCGGATGTAGATGGTGCTCATATTAGGACACTATTGTTAACATTCTTTTATCGTTATTTTAAACCGTTAGTTGAAGAAGGGCATGTATATGCAGCTCAACCTCCGTTATTTAAAGTTAGTCATGGGAAAAATAATAAATATGTATTGAATGAATATGAAAGAGATGAATATATTAAAACATTACCTGAAAATACGAAGTATGATATTGTTCGTATGAAAGGGTTAGGGGAAATGGACTCAATTGAACTTAGAGAAACAACAATGCATATAGATACTAGAATTTTAAAGAAAATTAGTATTGAAGATGCTGTATTAGCTGATGAAATGTTCCAAATATTGATGGGTGAAGAAGTAGAGCCACGTAGAAAATTCATTGAAGATAATGCATTAAAAGTTAAGAATTTGGATATATAGGAGGTAAAAGATGGAAAATGATAAAATAACACAAGTAAATATATCGAGTGAAATTAAAGATTCATTTTTAGATTATTCTATGAGTGTCATAGTTTCACGTGCTATTCCTGATGTTAGAGATGGATTAAAACCTGTTCATAGACGTATTTTATATACTATGTATGAAGAAGGTATGACTCCTGATAAAAAACATCAAAAAAGTGCTAATGCAGTTGGGGCAGTTATGGGGCATTATCATCCTCATGGTGATTCAGCAATTTATGAAAGTATGGTACGTATGGCGCAAGATTTTACTTATCGTCATACATTAGTAGATGGTCATGGTAACTTTGGTTCAATTGATGGTGATAGTGCAGCAGCATCGCGTTATACTGAAGCAAAACTTTCAAAAATTTCGATGGAATTATTGAGAGATTTAAATAAAAACACTGTTGATTTTTCTGAAAATTATGATGGGCAAAGAAGAGAACCTAATGTATTACCTAGTAGATTTCCTAATATATTAGTTAACGGTAATATGGGAATTGCAGTTGGTATGGCTACAAATATACCGCCACATAATTTAGGAGAAGTTATCGATGGATGTATTGCTTATATTGATAATAGAGATATATCTGTATTAGAACTTATGGAATATATTAAAGGACCTGATTTTCCTACAGCTGGTACTATTTTAGGTAATAGTGGTATAAAAAGAGCGTTTGAAACAGGTAAAGGATCTATTACTATTCGTTCTAAAGTAGAGATTGTGGAAAAAAATGGTAGAGAGAGTATTGTAGTTACTGAATTACCTTATCAAGTAAATAAGTCTAATTTGATAACAAAAATAGCCGAATTAGTGCGAGATAAGCAAATTGAAGGTATAAGTAACCTAAATGATGAATCGGCGTTAGAAGGGATTAAAATTGTCATTGATGTTAAATCTGGTTTCAATGCTAATGTTTTATTAAATAATTTATATAAACATACTCAATTACAAACTAGTTATGGTATTAATTTCTTAATGTTAGTTGATGGTAGACCTAAAACTCTTGGACTTTTAGATATCTTTAGTAATTATGTTGATTATCAAAAATTTATTATTTATAGAAGAACACAATTTGAATTAGATAAAGCATTAAAAAGAGAACATATCTTAGAAGGTTTGAAAATTGCGTTAGATCATATAGATGAGGTTATAGCAATTATTCGCGGAGCGTCTGATGACAGTGAAGCAAAAACTCAATTAATGTCTAAGTTTTCTCTTAGTGAAGTTCAATCAGAAGCTATACTTGAAATGAAATTAAGACGTCTTTCTGGTTTAGAAAGAAGTAAAATTGAAGATGAGTTAAATGAATTACTAAAGTTAATAGCATCTCTTCGTGAAATATTAGAAAATGAAGAGAGAATTCTTGCAATTATTAAAGAAGAAATGTTAGAAATAAAAAATAGATATGCTGATGAACGTAGAACAGTAATTGATATGACTGCAATTGATTATATTGAAGATGAATCATTAATTCCTGTCGAGGATATTGCTATAACGCTTACAAACAAGGGTTATATAAAACGTATATCGATTGATACTTATAAAACTCAAAATAGAGGAGGAGTAGGTGTTAAGGGTATGAGTACAAATGAAGAAGATTTTGTAGAACATTTACTTACTATGAGTACTCATGATTATGTATTATTCTTTTCTAATAGAGGTAAAGTATACAGGATAAAGGGATATGAAATTCCTTCATATGGTAGACAATCTAAAGGCTTACCTATAATTAATCTATTATCTTTAGATAAAGATGAGTACATTCGTTCGATAGTGTGTGTTAATGCAAGTGAAGAAGTTAATAAATATTTGTTATTTGTTACTAAATTAGGATTAGTTAAACGTACTGAATTGAAGGAATTTGATAATATAAGAAATAGTGGTAAAATAGCTATTGTACTTAAAGAAAAAGACGAATTAATGACTGTGGAAAAAACTTCCGGAGTTGATGAAGTCGTAATTGGTGCTACAAATGGAAGAATGGTGCGTTTCATTGAAAACGAAATCAGATCAATGGGTAGAAGTACATCAGGTGTTAAAGGTATTGAATTAAATGATGCTGTTGTAATTGGTGCTGAGGTAGTTAAATCTGATAGTCAAATTCTTATAGTTACAGAAAATGGATATGGTAAAAAGACCCCTGTGGAAGAATATAGATTAACTCATAGAGGTAGTAAAGGTGTTAAAGCTTTAAATATTACTGAAAAGAATGGTAATATGGTAGCTCTTAAAACTGTTGAAGGTGATTATGATTTATTGATCATTACTAATAGTGGAGTTATTATAAGAATGCCGTTGGATCAAATATCAACTTTAAAAAGAGCTACGCAAGGTACAAGATTAATAAATCTAAAAAATGAGCAAAAAGTATCGACATTAGCTCTTGTGGAAAAAAACGAAAACGATAATGAAACCGAAAATAATGATATCGAAAATGAAAATAATGATATCGAAACTCAAAATAGAGAAACAGAATAATCTGTTTCTTTTTTTATTATTATAATATAATGAAATTTCAAAAATATCCCTGTGGATAAAATAATTTGTTTTGAATTGATTGAATATCATAGTTACTCTATTACTTCTATTTTTCTTATAAATTATTACTGATACTGTGTTTTCAATTAAGTAAATTATTTCCCGGGAAATAATTTGTGTTAAAAGCAAAATAATAGTCATGTTACACGTGAAACGTTTGTAATATAGTTTATTTATTGATAATTATTGTTTTTAAATTGAATAATAATTTATTGAAAATATTATAAATTATTTCCCGGGAAATAATTTGTGTTGAAAAAGCAGAATAATAGTCATGTTACACGTGAAACGTTTGTAATATAGTTTATTTATTGATAAT
>CAYJBD010000020.1:0-2484 GCA_964368465.1 uncultured Muribaculaceae bacterium | reverse complement strand
TATTGTTTTTTAGTTGGATAACAAACTGCTGAAAGTGTTGTAAATTATTTCCTGGGAAATAATTTGTGTTAAAAGCAGAACGATAGTTATGTTACACGTGAAACGTTGTGAGTTTATTTTTATGTTTTTTTTTATAAAGACTTGAAAAAACAATGGAACTGATGTATTATATTTGTGGTGCAATAAATAGTATGGAACTAGGTCAGGATTGGAAAATAGCAGCCTTAACATTAACTTTTTATGTGCACCTTTATTTTGGAGTAAAATATGAATGATAAATATATGAATAATGCTTATAAAGAAGCAATTAAAGCTTATGATAAAGGAGAAATTCCGGTAGGGGCGGTTATTGTTAAGGACGGTAAGATTATTGCGAAAGGTTATAATAGAAAAGAAAATAAAAAGTCTGTTTTAGAACATGCTGAAATCATTGCTATTAATAAAGCGTCAAAAAAACTAGGTAATTGGAGATTAAATGGTTGTGATATATATATTACATTAGAACCTTGCCCTATGTGTGCTAGTGCAATTAAGCAAGCTAGAATAAGTAATATATATTATGCGATGGAATCTACGAGCGTTGAAAATAGTGAAATAGTGAAAATGATTGTTAATTCTGTTGATGGAAATGTTATTGTTAATATGAATAAAGTGGAATGTGTTCAGTATAATTCACTGTTAAAAGATTTTTTTTTAAAAAAAAGAAATAAATAGTAAGTAGTTTCTTAAAAAATGCTATAATTAAATAGAAAGTGAGTGTTTTTATGTATCAAGCGTTGTATAGAAAATATAGAGCAAAAAATTTTGCGGATGTTTATGGTCAGGATGATATAGTTACAATACTAAAAAATAGCTTGATTACAAAAAAGAATAGTCATGCTTACATTTTTTCTGGACCACGTGGAACTGGTAAAACTACTCTGTCTCGAATAATTGCAAAAGCGGTCAATTGTAGTGATCTTAAAAATGGTGAACCGTGTAATGAATGTGATAACTGTAGACAAATAAATAGTAATGAAACTGTAGATATTATCGAAATTGACGCAGCGTCTAATAATGGTGTAGATGAGATAAGAGAAATAAATAATAAAGTTACTTTGATGCCAAGTTATTTACGTTATAAAGTGTATATTATTGATGAAGTTCACATGTTAACAGTTGGTGCATTCAATGCGTTGTTGAAAACACTGGAAGAGCCGCCTAAACATGTAATTTTTATTTTAGCAACTACGGAACTTAATAAAGTTCCAATTACTGTTTTGTCGCGTTGTCAATGTTTTTTGTTGAAAAAAATTGAAGTTGACACCATTATAGAAAGAATGCGTAAAATTTGTGTTGTGGAAAATGTTAATGTTGATGATGTTGTGTTGGAAAAGATTGCGCAAAACGCTGATGGAGCATTAAGAGATGCTCTTAGCTCTTTGGATCAGGTTTTGTCTTTTGTTGACGAAGGTGAAAATATAGATATTAATGTTTATAATAAAGTTAATGGTGTATTATCTGATGAAGAAATAGCAGGTTTTGTTGAATTAATTATAGGTGGGGATATTTCAAAATTTTTATCTGTGTTAAGTAAAATGGAAAAAAATGGGAATGATATAATAAAAGTAGTTAGCAAAGCTGTTTTGTATTTACATAATAGTGTGTTGAACTATTATACTAAAAATGATAGTGGTAATTATAATATGTTGTTTCATATTGATTTAGCTAATGAAATGAATCTTATGATACCTGATCTAAAAAATAGCTTTAATCCTAAAATATATTTTGAATTAAAAATATTATCTTATATATATAGTAGAAAAAGTGAAAATTCTAAAAATTATTTCCCGGGAAATAATTTTGGTAATGAAAATACTGAAACTAATAGTAATGATAAAAATAATGTTAAAATTGTAGATGATAAATTGGAAAAAAGTGGTAAAAACAATGAAAATTATTTCCCGGGAAATAATTTGGTTGTGGAAAAAAACAAAAAAGATGTAACAAATGGTGAAACTGCCGTTGAAAATTCGGAAAAAAATGTTGATAGTAATGAAAATTATTTCCCGGGAAATAATTTGTCTGTAGATAAATCAAAAGAAAAACAAGTTTCACATAATACTTCTGCTAATATTTCCAATGTAAGCGCTCAGTTGAAAAAAGTAAGAATTAATAATACTTTTTGTGATGCTAATAAAGATGCTCTTAATGTTTTGAAAGAAGATATTGATAACTTACATTCTAATAAAATAGAAAATGGAAATGTAATTTCATTGTTACTTGATTCTACATTGAGAGTTGCTAGTGAATCGCACGCAATTATGTCTTATAAATTTGAATCCCAAGTTTCTTTGGCAGATCAAAAATTATATGAAATAGAACAAGTTATTATGGATATATTAGGTATGGAAATTAAATTAGTTTTTATAACTGATGAAGAGTGGGATTTGACTAAAAATGAATATATTGTTAATATGAAAAATAAGGTTGTTTATAAATATA
>CAYJBD010000019.1:0-9807 GCA_964368465.1 uncultured Muribaculaceae bacterium | reverse complement strand
GCACAAGCTAAACTAGAAGAAAATAAGTAAAACAATATACATAAAAGACTGAAATTATCAGTCTTTTTTTACTTAAAACAGTGTTACAAACGATACTGTTATATAGTATTGAAAAATTAACTCTACCAAACATGATTATTGGAATTTTATATTTAGAAGGATTAAAAAAGAGCACAGAAGGGATAGCACTTCCTACTACAATAAACGGATGCGTAAAATTAACTAATTTAGAAAGTCTTGATGGTATAATTATTGATGATAATTTCCAATGTGATGAAAAGATATGTTATCAAGGTGTCGAGTACACTACAGATGAATTTAAACAAAAAGCAAAAAATGAAAACATTATGAATAATGAAGATACAAGAAGAAAAAAAATAAATAAAAGTGTTTTCAGGTAAATGTTTATAAAATATATAGATTAAGATAACAAGTATAGTGTTCATCTTAATCTTTTTTCGTCTAAATATTATAATGTGCGATTAATTTAATAAGATATAAAGTAATATTAAAAAGCAGGAAATATCTTTATCTTAGTTAAAGATAATAAATTTTCAGAAAAGTAATTACAAACAAAAGTGAATAGAACTTTAAAATGTTTAAAAATAAATTCGGACCATGTTGGAATGATTCTAATAACTAATATTATATAAGAAAATATTATTAAAGATTTCACCAAAACAACAAATGAAGATGAAATATCATATTACCAACAACTATTAGAAATGAGAAAAGAAAATATAAAAATAGGAGAAATAAATATAAATAAAAGTCACAAAAGTTTCTTTACAATAGTGGACGAAATCATTATACCTCCGTTAATTAAATCAAGTTATCGTGATTATTATATCTTAGATAAAATAAGTATGAATAAACCCTACAAAAATAAAGATGACATCAAAAGAAAACTCGATATAGATGAAGAAATTATAGAAGAATTAAAAAAGCACAACTTAATATAAAAATTAAGTGCATAAATTAAAGAAAGTAAGTAAAAAGACTTACTTTTTCTTATGCTTATGGTATAATGTATAAGAAGGTAGGTGGAATTTTGAGAGCAGTATGTATTGGAAACTCATCATATGATATTACTTTACCAGTAGAAAAGTTTCCAAAAGAAAATACTAAAATAAGAACAAACGGAAAAGTAGAGTGTGGTGGGGGACCTGCTAGTAATGGAGCCTACTTACTTGCAAAATGGAATATGGAAACATCTTTCGCAGGAATTGTAGGAAATGATTATTACGGTCAAAAAATAATAGAAGAATTTAGAGAAATTGGTGTTGATATTACATATCTAGAAAAAACAAAGGAAGCAGCTACAACATCTAGTTATATAATAGCTAATCTATCAGACGGAACTAGAACAATAGTTACTAACAAAGATAAAAATTTAATTTATACAACTACTAGTATTGATGAAAAATTTGACGTTATCTTAGTAGATGGAGAAGAACTAGAAATATCAAAACAAGTACTTTTGAATAATAAAGATGCCATTTCTATTTTAGACGCAGGTAAAATAAGAAAAAGCACATTAGAATTAGGACCTTTAGTAAAATATTTTGTCTGTTCTAAAGAGTTTTCTGAAACTTTTACGAGTCTAACAATCGATTATAATAATCTAAATACAATAGTAGAAATACATAATCAATTAGAAAAACACTTCAATACAAATATCATTATTACTTTAGAGGAAAAAGGATGCTTTGCTAAAATAGACAATGGTTATATTCTAATACCATCAATTAAAGTAAAAGCTTTAGATTCAACTGGTGCAGGAGACATTTTCCATGGAGCATTCACTTATTTTATTAGTAATAATTATTCCCTTAAAGATAGTTTAATGCTTGCTAATATAACAGGTGCAATATCAGTTACTAGAATAGGAAGTAGACTATCAATACCTACATTAGACGAAGTAATAGAGACTGGAGTTAAATATGGGGTTTATACACGATAGACACTGGCCTACATTAGATCTTCATGGTCTAGATAGAACTAGTGCAAACATAAAAACAAAGGAATTTTTAAAGGATTACGCACCTAGTAAATGGTTTTATGTTCAAATAATTCATGGTGTAGGAACAGGAGCTTTAAGAGATGAAGTACACAAAGTATTAAAAAGGAGTAAATATGTTGACTCATTTAAGTTAGATATGTTTAATCCCGGCTGTACATTAGTCGTTCTAGAAGGCGGTGGAGAACTTGACAAAATGCCTAAATTATGGTAATATATAGCGCATACAAGAGGGGGAAATTGTATGTATACAGAAGAAAATGAAAAAAGATACGATTTAAGAGGAATCTTATTAAAAGTTATATTAGGGTTAATTATTGTTTTATTAATAATATGGCTTATACCAAAGTTTACAGGAAACAACAATAGTGAACTTGCAAATACGCCAAGTTATGCAGCAGTATATAAAGAAAATGTAGATCAAATAAAAGAAGCTGGTTTAGAGTACTATACTGAAGAAAAATTACCAACTGCAGAAAACGAATTAGTAAACATAACAATTGATGAATTAATAGAAGCTGGTTATTTAAAAGAAATAATTGATGCTGATAAAAACAGTTGTAATACTAAAGATAGTTTTATATCAGTTAACTACATTGAAAGTAATGAATATGAACTATCAATCAGGTTGATTTGTGATAAGCAAAATCAAGCAAGTTCATATACAGTGTATAAAAATTCAGAGTGTGATACTACTTTATGTAAGGATCAAACTAATGAAGACGAATCAACTAATGAAGATAAAGAAGAAAATAATACTACAACAGAACCTGAAGAAACAACTAAACAACCAGTTACAAATAGTAGTACAGATATATCACAATATGAATATTATTTTGTAACACCAGTAGGAGCATCAGCATGGAGTGAATGGACAGAGTGGACACAAGATCCAACTAAGACAGTTACTTCAAGTAAATGTAACAACAATGATACAAATTGTAATAAAGAGATAGAATCAAAAGTTGAATTTATCACAACAGGTATTGTTAATCTTCCGTACAATCAATCATACAAAGCACTAGTGAATAAAGGTTCTTATACTAGTTACTTATGTACAGGAAATACTTATCAAAAAATAGATAATACTTTATATAGCTATACAGGTGGAAGTTTTGAACTAGTAGGACAAATAAATACTAAAACAGCACCACAAGATACTTATAACACACGCTACGAATTTGTAGGAGTTGATTTTACTGCCTGCGGAGCAAGTTGTTATGAAGATTTAGAAAGTTATATATATAATAAATATGTTTATACAGGTACAGTAGTAAAATATGATAATAATACATCTTGTACTAAAGAAACAATATCAGTTCCAATTTATCAAACTGAAAACAAAATAGTTAGTGAAATAAGACAAGAAAATATGAATCAATATGTTAGATTTTATAGAGAAAGAACAAGAACAATAACACAAGAACACAAAGTAGAGTATAAATGGAGTACTTACAATGACCAATCATTATTAAGTAACGGTTGGGAATATACAGGTAAGACAAAATAAGGAGTTGAACTAAATGAATATAAATGAAGTAGTAGGTCTAAGATATAGCAATGACGCTACCAAAGTATTTGCTGTTTTAGAAGATAATAGAGAAATCGAAATAACAGAAAATCCAAGAACTCAAAAACTAGTAATGAAAAAGATTGTTGCTGATCACTCAATACAAATGCCTAGTGATAAAAATGATTTTAATCTTATGTATTTAATAAAAAATACACCCAAGGGAATTATTACTATCGATGAGCGCGACATGAATAAGCTTAAAGGGATTTCTAAAAAGAAACCAGTTGAACCAAAACAATTAGTTATTTTTAAAGATACTATTAAAGAAGATAATCAAGATAAAGAAGTAACTAGAGGATATATAGAATATACTGATGGAGCAATTAAAGTAGCTAACAAGAAAAATCTTCCAAAGTATTTTGAGTTTATGGCCAACAAACACAATATTACTGAAGAAATAAAAGGATATAATGGTTTAAAAACACTTGTTCCAACAGCAGTTACAGAATCAACAAAAGAAGAAGCAGGGCCAATTTGGGAAGAAGCAAATAAAAAAGAGCTAGAGGAAAAAGCAAAAAAAACTACTGGTACTAAAAATATAAAAATTAGAGTAGTAGCAATCATTCTAGCAGGAACTATAGCACTTGGAGCTGGTATTTATAATCTTTTCCAACATTTTTCTAAACCATCAGTAGATGATTTAACTAGAAGAGAAAGCATATCTGATATTGAAGTAAATAGTTGGAATGCTAGAAATGAGTATTATCAAAACAATCCAAGTGAAAGCGCAACCCCTGAAATTGAAACTGAAACTGAAGTTGAAGAAGAAAAAGAAGATACTATAGTTGATGAAGAAGATACAGTAGTTGAAGAAAACAAAAACACTAATACTAACGGAAATGGAAATAATGGTTATAACGATGGAAAAACACCACCGGTATATGTAACACCACCAGTAGAAGAAGAAACACCAAATCCTCCAGTAGATGAAGAAATACCAAATCCACCAGTAGAAGAAGAAAAAGAACCAGTTTATGTAAATCCTGAAACTGGTGAAACCTCTACAAAAGATGATGAAGACAATACTATTACTGATGAAAACGGTAATAAAACACCTATTGATCAAGGAATTGATTTAGAAACTGGGGAAGAGTATACTAATCCTCCAACAGAACCAGAAGAAACACCGAATCCTCCAGTAGAAGAAGAGGAAGAAGAAAAAACACCAGGAACAGTTACTGATCCAACAACAGGAAAAGAATGGCAAGAAGGTACAACAGAATCTGGAGAACCAGTTATTGTTGATCCAACAACTGGAGAAGGTGTTATCGTAGATGAAGAACCATTATTTAAAAGTATCGGACAAATAGAAACAGAAAACGGTGTACTTGAAGTAGAAGTACCTGCCAATATACTTGATGGAAATAATGACAGTTTAATTGCAAATTCATATACATTTGATCAAGAACCATCATATTTTACAATTGATAATGAACAAGATACAATGAGTTCAGGAAAAAGTCGATAAAAAAAGAGTTTAATTACTCTTTTTTATTTTTTCTAAAGCTTCATAAACCGTTTTAATTTGTTTTTCATAACCGTGATTTTTTGGTTTATAATATTTCTTATGTTTTATATTATCAGGTAAGTACTGTTGTACTACATAATTATTAGGATAATCATGAGGATATTTATAGTCAGGTGCAGTAGTTTTAATGTGACTAGGTAAATTCCCGCAAGAACCTGTTTCAATATCAGCAAGAGCCATATCTAAGGCAATATGAGCAGTATTTGACTTAGGAGAAAGAGCCATTTCAGCAACCATCGTACCTAAAATAATACGAGCTTCTGGTAGTCCTACTAATTCAGCTGCTTGAACAGCTGCCACTACTTTAGGGCCAATTGAAGGATTAGCAAGTCCTATATCTTCATAAGCAATAACTGTCATTCTTCTATAAATACTATCTAAATCACCAGCAATAATCAATCTTCCTAAATAGTGAAGAGAAGCATCAATATCGCTTCCTCTAATAGACTTTTGAAAACCAGACAAAACATCATAATGACCATCATCCCCCTTGTCATGGAAAAAAGCAGGTTTATTATCAATGTTTTTTAATATATCAATCGTCACTACTTTATCACTAGTAGAGTAGTAGGCAACTTCTAATAAGTTTAATGCATACCTAAGATCACTAGAAGACAACTTAGCTATATACTTAATTGTCTTAGAATCTACTGATATTCCTTCTAAAAACTCTGATTTACTAGCTCTTTTTAGTCCATCTATAATATCATCTTCATCAAGCTCTTTTAATTCAAATAATTGGCATCTTGATCTAATCGCAGGGTTAATACTATGATAAGGATTAGAAGTAGTCATACCAATCAAAGTAATTAAGCCACTTTCAAGTTGTGGTAATAATAAATCTTGTTTATCCTTATTTAACCGATGTATTTCATCCATTATCAAAACAATACCACCATACATCTTAGCTTCCTCAACAACTACATCAAAATCTTTTTTATTATTAATAGTAGCATTTAAAAATCTATGTCTTACATCCAAATCTTTTACAATAGCTCTTGCTATACTAGTCTTACCAATACCAGGTTTCCCATATAAAATCATAGAAAACAGTTTTTTATTCTTCACTAAATTATATAAAATCTTATCTTTTCCTAATAAATGCTTTTGACCAATAACTTCTTTAACAGAATTAGGGGCCAGTTTAAAAGCTAAAGGTTTATCCATCTTCATCACCTAGTAATATTTTATCAAAAAAACACTATAATTCCTAGAAAAATAATGATAAATAGACTATAATATAAATGGTGATAAGATGAAATTAGAATTAGCAATTGAAGATTATATCAATTACTGTACAATCGAAAAAGGACTTAGTGATAATACAATAAAAGCTTATTACTACGATTTAGTAGAATACAAAGAGTATTTATTAACTAAGAATATAAATGATATCAGTGACATAAAAACAAACAATATAAAAGAATATATAATGACTATAAGTAACAATAGTGTTAAAACTATTACTCATAAATTAACAGCTATCAAGAATCTTCATAAGTATTTAATGTTGATGAATTATTTAACAAAAGATGTATCCTTATATATAGACCATCCTAAACTAAATAAGACCCTTCCTAGCGTCCTAACTATAGATGAAATAGAATCACTCCTAGATATACCTTTAATAACTGCATTTGACTATCGTAACAAAGCTATGATAGAATTGATGTACGGATCAGGACTTAGAGTTAATGAATTGATTAACTTAACAATTAATAGTCTTGACTTTGAAAATTCACTTATTAGAATAATAGGAAAAGGTAATAAAGAAAGAATAGTACCTTTAAGTGAATATAGTATTGAAGCAGTTAAGCTTTATTTAGAAAAAAGACCTAGTTTACTAAAGAAAACTCAAACTAACTACTTATTTCTAAATAATCATGGGAAACAAATCACTAGACAAGGATTCTTTAAATTTATAAAACAACTTTTAAAGACTAAAGGAATCACTAAAGAAGTATCTCCACATACCCTAAGACACTCATTTGCAACACACTTATTAAAAGCAGGAGTAGATCTTAGAAGTATACAGGAACTACTAGGACATAGTGATATTACTACAACTAGAATATATACCCATTTAACTAACGAAAAAGTAAGTGATGATTATAAAAAATATCATCCCCGTAACAAAATTGAAAATGAAGGTGAAAAAAATGAGATTTAAACGTGTTTTCTTATTAGTATTAGACTCCCTAGGAGTAGGGGAAGCAACTGATGCTAAAGATTACAACAATATTGGAGCTAATACATTAGGGCATATCAACGAACAATATGATTTATTTATTCCTAACTTAAAAAAATTAGGATTTTTAAATACTCTAAATATGGACGATAATCCAAATGTTGAAGCATACTACACAATAGCAAGACCACAAAATGCTGGAAAAGATACATTATCAGGACATTATGAAATGATGAATATACCTTGTACTATTCCATTCAAGACATTTAATGATACAGGGTTCCCAAGAGCACTATTGGATAAAATAGAAGAAGTTACCGGAAGAAGAGTAATTGGTAATAAAATTAGTAGCGATGAAGATATATTAGACGAACTAGGAGAAAGACAATTAAACTATGGTTCACTAATAGTATATTCTTCATCAGACTCATCACTACAAATCGCTGCTCATGAAGATGTCATCCCAGTTGCTAAGTTATATGAATATTGTGAAAAAGTACGCAAAACAACTATGCATGAAGAGTGGAAAGTAGGTAGAGTAATCGCAAAGCCTTTTAATGGGAAACCAGGTAAATTTAAAAAAATACTAAGCGAACGCAAAGATTATACATTAAAACCACCTGCTAAATCAGTACTAAACTATTTAAAAGAAAATGACTTAAGTGTTATTACTATAGGAAAAATAAATGATATCTTTGATGGGGAAGGTATAACTAAAGTAATCAAAGCAGATACAAATATGGATGTCCTAAATAAACTAACAGATATAATGGATAAAAACTTCACAGGACTATGTTTTGCTAACCTAAACGACTTTGATAGTATATATGGTCATAAACGTGATTTAAAGGGCTATGGAGCTGCAATAGAGGAGTTTGATGTAGAAATACCTATGATACTAAATAAATTAGAGACAGACGATTTATTGATACTAACTGCTGACCATGGAAATGACCCAACATTCCAAGGAAACGATCACACAAGAGAAAATATTCCAGTGATCATATTCTCAAGATTATTCCAAGAACCTAAAAGACTAGAAATAATGAATAGTTTCAATGAAATAGGGAAGTTAATACTAAATAACTTTAATATTAATACTATAGAACAAACTACTAGTATTATTGACGAATTAAAATAGAGAAGGGGATTACCCTTCTCTTATTCTTCACAATCAAAACTGTCACACTTAGTACCACAAGCATCTAATGCTACTTCATCATCACAATTACAAACTTTAATCTTATCAAGTTTACAATGCTTAGAACAATAATGCTTACAACTATCAACATTACATTTAATATGTTTATTGTATTCCATACTTTCCTCCTACTATATTTTATTATGTCAAATATGGTAAAAAATATACAAAAAAAGTTTTAAATCCCCTATTACTTTGTTATATTAAAATAGGAGGGGAAGTATATGATTAAAAAAATATTAATCTGCATATTAGGAGCATTAACAATAACTGGCTGTGTGCCACAGGACGAACCGAGTGAGACAAAGACAGAGTATTACCTTGGTGAATTAGCGACAATCGATCAATACCAAATAGAACTAACTGCACAAGAATATAAAAATGATCGTTTAGTGTTAACATTCGAAATAATGAATGACTTTGATCATGCACAGATTATCAAAAGCGATAATTTTGCATTAATTAATGGAACTGAACCAATATTACCAAATAATAATCTAAATGAAACTATTTCTACAGGTTCTACTAAAGAAATAAAAGTTAATTTTACTATTGATGAATTAGAAGAGTATACAATAGTATTTTATTCAAAAGTAGTAACAAACAACATTGCATTTATAATAGAATTATAAGAAGTTAACATAATATCAATTATAGGAAGTTATTAAATTAACTTCTTTTTTAGTATAAAAAAAGGATAAATATATTATCCTATTTATTTCCTATTGATTTAAATGCTTCTAATATCTCTACAGGTATCGCAAATATAACTGTATTAGACTGATCAGATGACAAATCATTAATTGTAGATAAAGTTCTTAAATGTAATGCTCCAGGCGTTGCAGACATAACTTTAGCAGCTTCTGCTAGGTTATTAGATGCTTCAACTTCACCTTGAGCTTTAGTAATAACAGCAAGTTTTTCTCTTTCAGCTTCTGCCACCCTAGCTATCACCCTCTTCATCTCTTCAGGTAATGAAATATCTTTTAATTCAACGTTTTCTACTTTAACACCCCAAGCATCAGTAGCTTTATCAATTATCTCACAAATAGAAGCAGATATCTTTTCACGTTCACTAAGAAGTTCATCTAATGTAACAGACCCAACTGCATTACGCATTGTTGTTTGTGCTAATTGACTAACCGCATAGTAGAAGTTTTCAACCTCAATAATAGCCTTAGATGCATCAAAAACTTTATAATAAATAACAGCATTAATCTTAACAGAAACATTATCTTTAGTAATAGCTTCTTGTTCTGGTACATCAACTGCTTTAGTACGAATATCAACTTTACTA
>CAYJBD010000018.1:8547-9855 GCA_964368465.1 uncultured Muribaculaceae bacterium | reverse complement strand
ATTCTTTATTAGATTTTATTACCCGTGAGAAATTTTTTAAATTTAAGTTACTTAGTTACCATTATAATCGTAAGAATAGTGATAAGTGGCTTAATTTAGATAATAAAGTATGGTATAACCCTCTTAATAAGAGAAATAAGCAAACTTCTTCTTTTATGGATTTATATAGGGGTTCTATTAAAAGTACTGTTAATTTAATCAAAGATATAAATAATTATTTATATTATGATAAGGATATTGATTTAAAAAAACTATTTCCTAACATTTCTTATGTTAGTGGATTAGATTGTAAAAAAGGACTAAGTTTCAAACATTTTGAATCTTAGTATTTTTTTATGATTTGATACCATAATAACATTAGGTGATAATATGTTTTATAAATATAAGATATTAAAAGTAAATGATGAAAATGTTTTATACTTGTATTTGACTAGTAGTTATGAGTTTGCTAGTTTGGGAAATAATAGTAATCATAGTATGTCTGAGAGGGTTAATAATTATGTTAATAATAGTGGTATTAAATTTACTGGTAACAAAATTTTTCTAGTTATCGATGGTATCATTGCTGGTAATATGACTTATACAGATAATAAGAACGTTGATGATTCATTCAATAAAATTGTTCCATACGATACGGAACAGATAGACTTTTTAGATAGTAATGATAAAGAGAGAGTTGATTATTATGATGGAGAAATGATCATAAACTTAGAACTTAGTGATAAGAAAATCATCACTATCACTCTTGAAGATTATTTGATTGGAACAATCGGGTATGAAATGCCTATTAACTATGAGCTAGAAACTTTAAAAGCACAAGCTATTATGGCTCGTACTTATGCTATTAAAGAAATGTTTATTCATAAGAAAATAAAAGCTATTAACACAACACAAACTTATAAAGATCCTAGTTACTTCAAGTTCATATGGGGTGATAGTTATCATTCTAATATAAATAAGATTATCCTTGCCGTCAAAAAAACTAATGGTCAATACTTAACATACAATAAAAAGATAGTTTCTGTGAAATTTCACCCTGTCAGTAATGGTATAACTGAAGATGCTAGTAGTTTAGGACTTGGCAACATTCCTTATCTTATTAGTCTTCCTAGCATTTGGGATATGAATGCTTCTAACTATATTACCACTACTAGTAAAAAGATAGAAGATATTAGTACTACTTTAGATGTAAGTACTGATGATTTAAAAAAGATAAAGATATTGGAAATTACTAAGGGTAATCAGATTAAAACGATTAAAATTGGTAATAAGATATTTACTGGAACTGACTTGAGATATTTGCTTAAT
>CAYJBD010000018.1:3879-8537 GCA_964368465.1 uncultured Muribaculaceae bacterium | reverse complement strand
AAGGGGATTTGGTAGTGGATTGGGACTTAGTCAATATGGTGCTAATGAGATGGTTAAAACTGGATATAGTTATATTGATGTATTGAAATATTATTTTCCTAATACAAAAATATGGAAACTTGTAAGAGAAGTTTATAATCATTCTAAGTCGCAAAAATAAGATATGAAATCTTTGTCTAGGCAAGGATTTTCTTTTAGTGTTTCAAAGTATTTAATTACTCCTTTAGTAATAACATCTGATAATACTAATTGATATTCAGGTGTTTGTAATAGTTGTCTTTCCTCATAATTAGAAATGAAACCACACTCTATCAAAACCCCGGGAACTTCTGTATGATTATACATATATAAATCTGTTTCTTTTACTCTTCTTTCACTCTCTAAATCTTCTTTAAAATAATACATGATTGAATCTGCTAGTATTTTGTTTTTTTCATTTATTTGTGAATATAGAACTTCTCCTCCACTGAAATACGGATCTTTATACCAATTAATATGTATAGATAAGTATAAATCACTATTAGCTTCTTCTATTTTTAAAATTCTTCGATATAAATCTGATCTTTTCAATTCTTGATCCCACTGGGTATTTAGATCTATATCTTCTTTTCTTATTTGGTATACAGTAGCACCTTTACTTATTAAGACTGATTCTAAGACTTGTGCTATTTCTAAATTTATATCTTTTTCTAAAAGATTACCATGCATTGTACCGGGGTCTCTACCACCATGACCTGCATCTACATAAATTATCTTCCCTTCTAGTGGAAGTTTTTTATTTGATGCTTCTACATAACTAAATGTGATTAGTATTAAGATAAAAAGAGCACTTAGTAATAATTTATACTTTTTTTTCATTTCATCACCTATATAATTATATGAAAAAAAGTAACTTATATTTAGTTACTTAGCAGTATTTTCCTTTTATTGCCTTATATACGTATTCTTTATAGGTAATCTCTAGGTCAAATAATTTTTCATAATCAATTACATATTTAATATTTTCTTTATCCGTTGTTTTACAAGAGTAGAAATGATTACAAATTTCTCGTTCTTCTGTTTTTCCTAAGTATCCTAAAATACTTATATCAATATTTAAATTTTTCTTTGCTTTTGTAATTAAGCATTCTTCTAAATTGTTATAATTTTCTGTCATTGTACAATTAAATAAATTCTCTTTTGCTTTTACTATTCCTTCTTCACTTAAGATAATTCCATAGATATTAATTTGTTTCATAATTCCTCCTAATTAATTATATGCGAGAAACCATAAGTTTATAAACAAAAAAACCTTAAAGATTTTATCCTTAAGGCTATAATAAACAATATTAACGTTTGCTAAACTGTGGTGCTCTACGAGCTTTTTTAAGTCCTGGTTTTTTACGTTCTTTCTTACGTGCATCTCTAGTAACAAATCCCATAGCTTTAAGAATTCTTCTATAACTATTTTCTGAATCTGCTGGTGTATTGATGTCGTATTGTAATAACGCTCTTGTTATTCCTAAACGAATAGCTCCAGTTTGTCCTTGGAATCCTCCACCTTCAACTTTAGCATCTACATCGAACATTTCTGTTGTTTTAGTTGCATCAAGTGGTTGAGTTAAATCCATAACTAATGTTGGGAATGGTAAGTATTCATTAACATCTTTTCCGTTAACTGTTATTTTACCAGTACCGTTAGTTAATGTAACTCTTGCTACACTGTTTTTTCTACGTCCTGTACCAGTATATACATTTTTCTTATCTTTTGCCATTACTTACCTCCTAAAGATCCATTGCAACAGGCTTTTGTGCTTGTTGTTCATGGTTAGCCCCTTCATAAACGAATAATTTCTTATACATTTGTCTTCCTAAACGGTTATGAGGAAGCATTCCTTTTACAGCTCTTTCCATCATTTCAACTGGGTATTTTTCTCTCATTGTACGAGCAGTTCTTTCTCTAAGACCTCCTGGATACATTGAGTGGTTGTAATACATTTTATTATCTAACTTATTACCAGTAAGTTCTGCTTTGCTAGCATTGATAATAATAATGAAGTCACCGCAATCGATATGTGGAGTAAACGTTGGTTTATGTTTACCACGTAACATTAGGGCTGCTTTAGAAGCTACTCTTCCTAATGGTTTTCCTTCTGCATCGATTACGAACCATTTACGTTCTACTGTTTCTTTTTTTTGCATATAACTTGTCATATTTTTTCTCCTTTTCACTTTCGATTTTTGAGTTCCCAATTCAAAAAATCTATGTGGGGAATATTTAATGTACCGATTAAGATTATACTAAAATTACGTCGTCAAGTCAACAAAAATCAACTCTTTTTTATATAAAATCGTTGCACATCATTTACAAATATAAAAATCGACTTTTTTTATTATATTTCATATGTGCTTTTCTCTCGGAATTTAGTACTCAGAGCTTCTTTTATATCTTCTTTAGCTTTTTCATAATCTATTTCTTCGCACGCATCATTCAAACATATTAACTTATAATTTGAGTCTTTAATTGTTTTTATGATTTCTCTATTATCGTTTGTAATTGCAAAATATTTCCCTTTTATTTTATAATTTTTATATTCAGTTGATAACAAACTGTAATATCTGAATATATTTCTACCTATATCTTGGTCTGATCTAAATTTTCCTAAACACGACTGATTCAATTCGCTTTCATTTTCTTTCCATAACTTAACAAAAATATTTTTGTTAAACGGTTGTGTTAAGTGAATGTTTAAATAATCATAATCACATTTTGAAAAGTACTTTTCTAATACTTTTGTTATATTGGATTTTAATTGTAAGTATCTTTCACTATAAGTGGTTTTGTTTTCTTCTATGAAAAAGTCTTTTGGTTTATCATCTTCAAAAAAATCTTTTTCTTCTAATGGTTGCATAATGAACAAATCGTCATTGAACAGAACAAAATTTTCTGATAAATCAACTATTCTATGTAAATTCAATACGATCACATTAGAATTATAAGTAGGCAGAAAGTCTACTGGAATAAACGACTTATGTTTGATTATTTTTAGTTTCGGATGATTTAAATTCATCCATTTCGGAGTATGTCCGTATGTAATGAAATATATATTTCGTACGAAATCGGCATACTTTTCTATTCCCCTAAATAAATATTGCATATTATCCCAATCTCTAAATCTATTACTTGTGTTAAATAGTTTCTTTTCAGAATATATTTTTTTTTCTTTTTTCCACTTTTCGTCGTTTCCATCTACCCATAATATAACAAAATCAATTGGGTGTTTGTTACTTGAATTTTTCAAAACAAATCCTGATTATCGCTTAATTCAAGAATATTTTGTTCAGGTATCATTTTATCTAAACTGTTACTAATCTCATTAAACACTTCGTTTTTATTTAATACAAAATCGATTTTCTCTGCCCAAGTTTTATTTACACTAATGTTTATTTCGTCTATTTTATTATTACTGTACAATTCAAAGCTACATTTGTTAGGTAGTATTTTATCTAAACTTTGATTTACTTCGCTAATGGCTTTGTCAAAGTCGATATTTGTATATGCATCATTTATGCAAATTGTTTTATACTTTTGATTTTCGATTGCATTTATTAAATCTGTATTATTATTGTTATATACAAAGTATTTAGATTCATCAATTTTAGGAACAAAATTACCTTCTAACATTTGCCAGTATCTACATAAGTAATGACCTAAATCAGAAGAGTTTCTGAACTTGTTTAGACAAGCTGTTTCTAAATCAGTTTTTCTTTTGTCCCATATTTTTTCAAATGTAGACTTTAAATATGGTTGTGGAGCATGGAAGTTCCAAAAACCACAAAATTTATTTTTTACTTTTCTACTTATTAATGTATTACAATTTAATTTTTTATATTTGGGATTTATAAATTTAAACAAATTTTTCTTCATGACCTCAGGTTTATTAAATTCTTGATTTATTATTGCTAATATATTCGCCTTCATAAAATAATGCACATCATTATAAAATGATGCTAATTGTATTGTTTCTGAATATACATCTCTTGGTTTGTTTCCTAAAAAGAAATCTGTGTCTTTTGTAGGTTTCAGTAAAAACAAATCATCATTAAACAATACAAAATTTTCTGATAGTTCTTTTATTCTATGCAAATTCAATTCAATTACATTTGAATTGTATGTTGGTAAATATTCAGTAGGAATATAGTCGGTATGTTTAACAATTTTTAACTTTGGATTGTTTGTATCCATCCATTTTGGAATATGTCCCCATGTAATAAAAAATATATTATTTACCCATGGTGCATATTTTTCTATACTTCTGAATACATATTGTAAATTATCACAATCTCTAAATCTATTCTTTCCATTATCACCTTTGATGTGTGAGTAGTTGCTTTTTTCTTCTAACCACTCTGGGTCATTGCCATCCACCCATAAAATAACAAAATCAATTTTATTGTTCGGTTCTTTTTTCATAATAGATCACTATATACAGATGTTTTATTTTGAAGCATAGTGATTGAAGGTTTCTCCAAATTTTATCTATATATTTCCTTTCAATTAATTATCTTTTTTTAATTTAAAATAAGAAAACAAGGTATGCTTTCTCATTTGCAACATTATACTACATTTTATCCTTTTTGTCAATTTAATTTCTTTTTCAATGTGTAAACTTTTTGTT
>CAYJBD010000018.1:0-3849 GCA_964368465.1 uncultured Muribaculaceae bacterium | reverse complement strand
ACTTCCACTAAGTATAACCCCTCTGCTGGAGCACACGATCCATACTTCCCTCTTGTTTTACTTTCTAATATTTCTTTTACTTGGTTGCTTTTTATTTTATTAGTTCCTACTTTTAAGAGTGTTCCTACCATATTTCTTACTTGGTATTTCATGAAGCCATTACCTGTAAATATGATTTCATATTCGTCTTTGTTCACTTTATTTATCTTAGCATTAGTAATAGTTCTTATGCAGTTATCTTTGTCTATATTTTCTGTGACAAAGGCTCTATAATCATGTGTTCCTTTAAAATATTTAATAGCTTTTTTCATATCAATAATATTTAATTTATGATTATGTTGAAATTGATAACTCTTTTTTATCGGATTATATTCTCCTGTATTTATTAAGTATTTATATGTCTTTGATTTTACATCAAACCTAGCATGAAAATCGTTATTCACCTCTTCTGCAGTAATTACATGTATATCACCTGGAAGTAGTGTATTCATGGCTCTTTTTAGCTTATAGGGCGTTATATTTATATTTAAATCAAAATGGGCAGTTTGTCCTAGGGCATGAACTCCTTTGTCAGTACGTCCTGACGAGGTAATAGTTGTTTTATGTTTATTATTTATTTCATATAGTGCTTTATTTAATTGTTCTTGTATTGTTCTTAATTTAGGTTGTTCTTGATAACCTAAGTAATTACTACCATCATATGAAAAAGTTATCTTATAACGCATGTTACCTCCTTATACGTGTTTATATATATCTTTCATTAAATCTCTTGTATCGTCGTGATAAAACAACTTGATATTTTTCTTTTCTTTCACCATATATGTAAATAGAATTATTTCTGGTACAACAATATTGTTTATTTGCATTGTTAAGACATCTTGAAAGACTTTACTTGGTTTTCCTTCTTTGATAATTTGATTTTTAACAATAATTAAGATGTGATCAAAACACTCAAAAATTGTTTCACTATTATTAGTAATAAATATTATTAGTTTATTATATCTTTTACCTATTTTTTTAAGTAGTTTTATTAAATTAATTTTATTTATATTGTCGAAATCGTCTAATATATCTTCAACTAATATAACTTTAGGGCCACTTAATAAAATAAGTGCTAATTGTAGTAATCTCTTTTCACTAATCGATAGTTGGTTTTTGTTCTTTTTTAAGCAGTTATCACTTAATCCTACTATTTTTAATGCTGTACAAATACGATCAATTCTATTTTTGAAATAAATTTTCTTTACTTTGCACACTAAATCAACATACTCTTCAACTGTATATCCTAAGTTTTCATATTGGTCAGTATATTCTAAAACTTCTACTTTTTCTAAGTTATTATCTACTGATTTATCTGTTTTTTCTTGATATGTATATTTTTTATAATCTATATTATTATCATATAAAGCATATACTTTGTCTGATGATAAATCATAGTAGTCATTTTTTTTATGTTTAACGTTATTTATTCTGATTTCCATAATGTATCTATCATCCTTTCCATATCAATTTCTATATCTTTTAATAAATCATAAAACTTTAATTTTAGTGATAAATCTATCATAAAAGGTACTTTGAAGTTTAGACTACTCATTAGTTTATCTTGAGATAGAATAGCTAATGGTTCTCCTTCATGAGCTATTTTACTATTATGTAATACTAATAATTTATCTGCTTTTATTGTTTCTTCTGGCAGGGATGTTAGAAATATAATTGTTGTTTTTTCTTCTTGATTATATTTTTTTAAGAGATTAATTATATTATCTTTTTCTTCTTTACTAAGCATTCTTAATATATTATCTAGCACTACTACTTTAGGTTTTGAAATAAGTGCGTTTGCTAGTAATAATTTTGTTTTATTATATTTGGATAAGTCATTAGGGTTTTCTTTTTTATATTCAGTTAATTCAAAGTCATTATATATTTTTTTTAATCTTCCTATTATTAGAGTCTTCGTTAATCCTAGTTGTTCTAATGTTATAGTTAACTCTTTTTGAACTGTTGTTTTGTAAAAAGGTATATTTAGACCTTCTATGACAGATGTAATTGTTTGAGATAAAGTCTTTGTATCTTGATAATTAACATATTTAGTACCTAGCATAACTGTTTCTTGTCTTACAATATAACCAGCAAGTAATTTAGCTAGGGTTGTCTTTCCTGAGTTGTTATTTCCTAGGATAGCAGTAAAAGAACCTTCTTCTATTTCTAAAGAAAGATTATTAAAAATTTTCTTATAATTAAACTTTTCTATTTTCAAATTATTCATAGTGACCCCCACTGTTTATATATTATACTTTTTTTACAAAAAAACATCAATATTTTGATGTTATTTATCTTTTTTTTCTTTGTATTTTGTATATTGTCTTTGCTAGTTTCTTATCCGTTAAAAACCTTCCAAAAAATCTTGCCATTTTCATTTTAGTACCAGGAATTATGATTAGTTTATTTTTAAACATCTCATCTAGAGCATAAATAGCTACTTCTCTTGGATCATAAGCTTTAATTGTAAACTCTATTCCTTCAGCTTCATTGAATTTAGTTGCTACTGGTCCTGGACATAAACATGATATTTTAACATTACTTTTTCTTTGTCGTAGTTCTTCATTTATTGCAACTGTAAGTCTTGTTACATATGCTTTGGTAGCATAATAGCTTGCCATTAAGGGACCAGGTTGGAATGAAGCTAACGAAGAAACATTTAAAATATACCCTTTATTCTTTCTTTGCATATCTCTTAAAAACATTTTAGTTAATATATGAACTGCTTTAATGTTAACATCTATCATATTTAACTCTTTACTTAAGTCTGTACTCACAAAATCGCCATATACACCGAATCCTGCATTATTGACTAAAAGATCTATATCGTCATTTTTACAAAGGACATACAGTTCTTTTATTTTTTGTTCATTACTTAAATCTGTAACTATGATTTTTGCTTTTGTTTTGATTAGATTTTGAACATCTTCTAAATTTTCTTTGTTTCTTGCAACTAGAATTAAATCATAACCTAGTTTTGATAAATAAATTGCTAGTTCTCTTCCGATTCCACTTGACGCGCCTGTTACTAAAGCTTTCATATTATCACCGCCTTAATAATATTTTATATATTGAGTATATCATGTAATTCTTCAGTTAACAACATAAAAGTGTTTTATTACTACACAAAAAGAAAAAAGACTTATGTCTTTTTATTTTTTAGGGTTTTTAGCAAAAGTTTTTGCCTCTTCTTTTACCTTTTCTTTAATGAACACAGTGAAGTTATTTTCATTTACGGTAAAGAACGCTCCAGTTCCTACTGGTTCTCCATATATCGCTTCACCAAGTGGAGCATTGATAGATACTTCTTGTCCAGGGTTTTCTACTAGTGTTGCCACTAATGTCACTCTTCTATCTCTTTCTCTTCCTTTACTATCAGTAATAAGAAGATCAACTGTATCTCCAATATTAATACGCGATTCATCTATTTCATTTTCATCAACTACTTTGATACTTTTGAACATTTCTTCTTCTTTTTGTAATTTTTCTTCTAGTTCTCTTTCTTCTCGTAGTAGGTTTTGTATTTCGTAAATATCTCTTGTTCTGTCAATCTTATTCTTTTTGTTTTCACAAGCATGTACTAATTCTAATACTCTTTCCTCTACTTTTCTTTTGTTTGTCTTTGTCATTGTAATTTTTGTTTGGTTCATTTTGACTCTCCTTATATTTAATATATTACCATCTTATGAATAAGTCAATAAAAAAAAGACTATTTAGTAGTCTCTTTCTTTGTTTTCTTTGTCTTAGTTTCTTTTACTTCTTTTACTTCTTCAACTTTAGCATCATCATTAACTAAACTGATAATAACCA
>CAYJBD010000017.1:7899-9874 GCA_964368465.1 uncultured Muribaculaceae bacterium | reverse complement strand
CCCTGAATTGTTACGTAGTTTGAAAGAATCGTTTCAAGATAATTATAAAGAATTATTTTATATGGTTAAATCAGCTCCTTTGCTTTTGTTAGATGATGTAGGAGCAGAAAATGTAACAGCGTGGGGTAGAGATGAAGTTTTAGGGCCTATTCTTCAGTATCGTATGGACGAAAAATTGCCTACTTTTTTCACTTCTAATTTGACGATGGAACAGTTGGAAAAGCACTTGTCAGTTTCTAGTAATAGTATTGATAAATTGAAAGCTCGAAGAATAATTGAGCGTATTAGAACTGTAACTGAACAATTAGAACTTGTAAGTGATAATAGAAGGGGATAAAATAAAAAAATGGAAAAAATGTCGACTGTTTCTTATAATCGAAAATTAAAAAAAATGATTCTTAGTGATAAAGTTTATTCTATGGAGGAATTCAAGATAGCTCTTGGTGAATCTAGTGATTTAGAAATTATAAAAAATATGCTTAGCTGGTTGCGTCAATATATGAATGCTGTTAATTTTTCAAATTGTGATAGTAGAATTATTAAAGTGTTTGATTATTTGAAAAACTATTCAAACAGTGAGTTAGAACCAATTGGTATTTTTGTTCATGAATATATTAGTAAGTTAAAAGAGAGAACTAATATACTTATAAAAAGAAAAGATAGTGAAAATAAGATAAATATAAAAAACAAGCAAGTCGATTTATTATTGTATGATTTTGTGAGAAAATTGGATGCGTTTGATATTAATTTTACGTATAATTTAAAATTGAAATATGATGGTAATTTATATAAACTAATTAAATATATTGCTTTTAGTGTAAATTCGATAGACTTTTTAGATGAAATTTTGAAAAGATGGCCTAATGTTGTTAATGCCGTAAATAAAAAGGGCAAGTCAATATTTGAAGTTAGTGTAAAAAAAACTTTAAATACAATTATGTTTGATCCTGAAAATCGTAGTCAGTTAGTTTATTATTTTGATTTAATGAAATGTTTGATGTTGGCGCCTGAGTTTAGAGTAAACGACAATACTTTTAAAAATATTAGAGAAAGTATTTATAAATATTTAGACGAACTACCTAGTAATGATTACAAATTAAATAGTAGTAGAATAAAATGGTTAAAAGAGTTTCAACTAATTTTAGATAATCCAAAGATTAAGAAAAACTTTTTTGAGCAAGCAAAATACTATGGTATTAATTTGGATACTTCTACTAAAAAAGGCGTGATTCAACAAGAACGTCAAATTTTATTAAGAGCTAGAGAAATTGCTATTAATAATTTGTCGATACAAAAATCTTTAAGAGAAAGATATGACAACTATATATTATCTATTGACTCGGTTGAAACTTTAGATGTTGATGATTGTTTGTCGATTGAATTGTTACCTAATGGAAATAAATTGTTAGGAGTGCATATAAGTGATCCTTTAGGGTATTTACCATATAATGCATATTTTACTAACGAAGCAAAATATAAAGCAGAAACTATATATCTAAAAGACTCTGTCATTCCAATGTACCCTACTTTATTTTCTAACAATGTTATGTCTTTATTGCCAGGCAGTGATAAATTAACCAACTCTTATTTTTTCGAATTTAGCTCTGATGGTATTGAAAGATTTTATTGTAAAAAACTAGTCATTAATAATGATATGAAGGCTTCTTATAACAAGGTGAATAGATCTTTGAAGAATGGTACAAAAGACTATAAATTTGATTCGATTTGTCATACTTTATCTGAAATTTCTTCTCAAATTGAGATAGGGGATAAATCTTATAATTATTTAAAATATAAAACACTTGAGAGAGGTAAATTTTGTCCAACAGAAGCAGAAATGATAATAATGAAGCTAATGTTATTGACTAATTCAAATGTTGCTAAACTTGCTAGAGATGAATGCATTCCATTTTTATATAGGTCTCATAAAATAGAAACAGTGGAAAAAGGGGAAATTACAAGGTTGCTTGGTAAG
>CAYJBD010000017.1:0-7842 GCA_964368465.1 uncultured Muribaculaceae bacterium | reverse complement strand
AATTACTTGATAATAATATTGATGTGAAGAAATGTATTCGTTTAGAAAGTTTAGTTAACCAAATAACACCGGCAGCTACATATGAACTAGACGGTGTTCATGATGGCTTGGGTTTAGGTGAAAAAGAGTATTGTCATATAACTAGTCCTATTAGACGTTTTGCTGATGTAGTCAATAATCATTGTTTAGATGTTGCGTTTTTTAATACCCCTAGTGATGTAGAAATTAGGAGTTTAGAAAATGATGTTAAAAGCGTTAAAAATATTTTAAATGAGCAGATCAGTTTAAATAAGCAATTTGTTTTAAGTCTTGGTAGAAATGTTGACAAAGGTTATAAATAAGTGTATTATATTTTTTATAAAAGACATTGAAAAAGGACACGGGTATATTTGATTTTATTTAGAGAGTCTATGTTTGCTGAAAATAGATTAAATGATATTATACTTACTACCTTTTAGTTGGAACTGTAATAGTTTGCCGCAAGTTTATTGCGTTATCAAAAATTAAGTTAAAAAAAGGATGGTACCGTGCTTTGCACTCCTATTATGTTATAATAGGAGTTTTTTTGGGAGGAATAAATTATGTTAAATATTAAAGAAAATGAAAAACTAAGTGTATTAAATCATTCGTGTGCGCATCTTATGGCAAATGCTATCAAGAATCTATACCCGAATGCTAAATTTTGGGTAGGTCCTGTAATTGAAGAAGGCTTTTACTATGATGTAGATTTAGGTGATGATGTTATAAAAGAAGAAGATTTGATTACCATTGAAAAAGAAATGAAAAAATTGTCAAAAGATGGTAAGAAAATCATAAGAAAAGAATTAACAAGAGAAGAAGCCTTAAATTGTTTTGCTGTTGATCCCTATAAAATTGATTTGATCAATAATATGGATGAAAGTAACGGAATTATTACGTGTTATTCTCAAGGCGATTTTACTGATTTGTGTCGTGGTCCACATGTTGAGACTGTTAAGGAAATAAAATACTATAAGTTATTAAAAGTTTCTGGCGCTTATTATAAAGCTGATGTAAAAAATAAAATGTTACAAAGAATTTATGGTGTGTGTTTTGATACTGAAGAAGCACTAATTGAACGATTGACTTTTTTAGAAGAGGCTAAAAAAAGAGATCATAGAAAGCTAGGTCGTGAATTAGATTTATTTTGTAATTCTGAATTTGTTGGTCCGGGATTACCTTTATATACTCCGCGTGGAGTTATTATAAAAGATGAATTACAAAAAGAAGTTGAAAAAATTTGTAGACGATATGGTTTTCAAAAAGTTTGTTGTCCTTCTTTAGCTAATATATCATTATTTGAAAAATCTGGGCATGCTGCTAAGTTTAATGATTATTTATTTAGGGTACACTCACCAAAAGGGGATGAATTTGTTTTGAAACCGGTTCAATGTCCACATCATACACAAATTTATGCATCTAAAATCAGATCGTATAGAGATTTACCTATAAGATATATGGAGTCAGATAAACAATACCGTGCTGAATTACAAGGTGCTGTTAGTGGAATGAGTAGAGTTTATGCAATCACTGTAGAAGATGGTCATTCTTTCTGTCGTGTTGATCAAGTTAAACAAGAAGTTATCAATATGTGTAATATTATACGAGACTTTTATAAGTCTGTTGGTTTATGGGACAATCATTGGGTATCTTTATCTGTTCGTGATGATGCTCATCATGAGAAATATATTGGTAGTCAAGAGGATTGGGAAACTTGTGAAGCAATGTTACAAGAAGTGTCAGATGAATTAGGTTTAAATGCTAAAAGATGTGAGGGTGAAGCTGCACTTTATGGTCCTAAATTAGATTTCATGTTTACTGATGCAATGGGAAGAGAAATTCAAATACCAACTGTACAATTGGATTTCGCTACACCGAAGCGTTTTGATTTAACTTATATTGATGAGAATGGACAAAAAACAAATCCTGTCATGGTACATAGAGCTATATTAGGTTCTTATGAAAGGTTTTTTGTATTAATGCTAGAACATTTTGCTGGAGCTTTTCCAACTTGGTTAGCACCTACTCAGGTTGTTGTGATTCCTGTTTCGTCAGAATTCCATAGTGATTATGCTGATAGTATCGGTGAATATTTATTAGAAAATGACTTAAGAGCTGAAGTGGACAAGCGTAATGAAAAGCTAGGGTATAGACTGCGAGAATCACAAACTTTGAAAGTACCTTATACTTTAATTCTGGGTGAGCAAGAAGAAAAAGATAATACAATCAGTTATAGACTATATGGTGAAAAAGAAACAGCAACAGTGAAAAAAGAAGAATTTATAGATATAATTAAGAAAGATATAAAGGAAAAAAAATATAAAAAGAACTAATTTGATATTTAGTTCTTTTTTTTGTCAATTATTTACAGTATTTTTAGCATATTAGTATTTACAAAAAGAGTGAGCTATAGTATTATTTATATATGAAGTGGTAGAATGTGGTGAAAAGTGGGGGATTAATATGTTTATGGGAGAATTTCATCATTCAATTGATGAAAAAGGACGATTAATTATTCCTTCTAAGCTACGCGATGATTTAAGTGATGAATTTATTATAACTAGGGGTATTGAAAACTGTTTATTTGTTTATCCAAAAGATAGATGGAGTAAAATAATTAATAAATTAGAATCTTTATCATTCACTAAGAAAAATGCTAGAAATTTTACTAGATTTTTCTTGTCTGGGGCTACTACATTTGAATTTGATAAACAAGGAAGAGTAAATTTAACGTCAACATTATTAGATTATGCAGAAATAAAAAAAGAGTGTGTGATTGTTGGTGTTGCTGATAGGTTAGAAATTTGGAGTTTAGAAAATTGGAACCATTTCTTTGAAGTTCATAGTGAGCAAATGTCTGATATAGCAGATGATTTATTTACGGAAAGTGTTGATTTATAGGTGATTTTTTATGCATGTTAGTGTTTTGTTAAATGAATGTATAGATGCATTGAATTTATCTGAAAACAGTATTGTTGTCGATGCTACATTAGGTTATGCAGGTCATAGTAGTCAAATATTGAAAACTATTAAAAACGGCCATTTATATGCCTTTGATCAGGATAGCGATGCAATAAAAGTAAGTAATTCCAAACTGAGTGAAATCAGGAATAATTTTACTATTATCAAGAGCAATTTTGTTTCTATGAAAGAAAAATTAAATGATTTAAATATATCAAGTGTTGATGCTGTTTTGTTTGATTTAGGTGTATCTAGTCCACAGTTAGATAATGGTGAACGTGGTTTTAGTTATCATCAAGATGCAAAACTTGATATGAGAATGGATCAAAATCAAGAAAAATCAGCATATGAAATAATAAACAGTTATTCTAAACAAGAACTAAGTAATATTTTTATTAAATATGGTGAATCAAAATTTGCTAACAATATTGCTAAAATGATTGTTTTAAATAGAGAAGTTAAACCCATTGAGACTACATTTGATTTAGTTGAAATTATTAAAGCGGCTGTACCGCTTAAATTTAGAATTGATAAGCATCCAGCTAAACAGATATTTCAAGCTATTAGAATAGAAGTTAATAATGAATTAAATATTTTGAATGATAGTATTATGCAAGCTGTTTCACTGTTGAATATTGGTGGAAGAGTTGCAATTATTACGTTTCATTCTTTAGAAGATCGTATTATTAAAAACATATTTAAAGAATTGACAAAGGAAGATCCTTTGGTTAAGGGAATGCCTAATGTTGATAAAAATATGTTACCTGATTATAAATTAGTAAATAGTAAAGTTATATTGCCTAGTGATGAGGAATTAAATAGCAATTCAAGATCAAGAAGTGCAAAATTGAGAATTATAGAAAGAATAAAGTAAGGAGTGATAAAATGAGAAGAGTTAGAAAACGATTGAAGATGTCTAAATTTGAAAGACTTTTATATATTTTTGCTATTGTTTTATTATTATCTAGTCCTATTACTATTGTTTTTTCTAAATCAGTTTTGTCTCAAGTTAATTTTGAGGTAGAAAAAACAAAAAATGAAATTGTTGAGCAAACTAAAGTTAATGAAAGTTTAACAATGATTATAAATGAACTTGCTTCGCTTGAAAAAATTCAAGAAGTTGCAAAAGAACAAGGATTAAGTTATAATAATGATAGTATAAAGGTTATTGAATAAGTGTAAATGTTGTAAACGGAGATTATATGAAGATAAAAGCTAGAAATAATGTAAAAATTAGTAATCTATTCATATTGTTCACGTTTATTTTTTTTGTTGCAATAATTTTTAGAACTGCGCAGTTGATGTTTAGTGATGAGGTTGATGGTCACAACTTGGCTTTTTTGGCATCACAGAGAACTACTCGTACTGATGTTATTCCTGCGTCTAGAGGAACAGTTTATACAGCAAACGGAGAAATTCTTGCTCAGAATGTTTCTTCATATACGTTAATCGCATATCTTTCGGAATCTAGAAGTGAAGGTCTTAAAGATTATTATCATGTTGTTGATAAGCAACTAACTGCGGAAAGTTTAGCTCCAATACTTGGTATGCCAATTGAAGATATTTTAGAGCTGTTGTTAAAAGAAAATGTTTATCAAACGGAATTTGGTGTTTATGGTAGAGATTTAACAGAATTAGAAAAAGAAAAAATAGAAAATTTAAATTTACCGGGTCTTGATTTTATTGAAACTCAGAAAAGATATTATCCTAACGGAACTTTTGCTTCATATACTATAGGGTACTCAAAAAATAATACTGTTAAAACCGAAGAGGGGACAGAAGTAGAGAAAATAGTAGGAGAAATGGGTATTGAAAAACAATATAATGATGTATTAGAAGGAAAAGATGGTTATGTAACTTATCAAAAAGATTTGAATGGATATCATATTTCAGGAACTCCTGTTACTCAGGTTGACCCTATTTATGGTAAAGATGTTTATTTGACCGTTGATAGTAATATTCAATTTTTTGTTGAACAAGCTTTGGTTGATGCTGCTAATAATTATGGATATGAGTGGATGACTATGATGGTTGCAGAAGCTGATACTGGGAAAATTCTAGCGAGTGGATCTTATCCGTCTTTTGATCCGAATATTAGAGATATTACAAATTATTTGGATTATAATATTGCGATGCCATACGAACCTGGATCTACAATGAAAATATATTCTTATATGGCTGCTATGGAAACAGGGTTGTATGATGGGAATCAAACATATTTGTCTGGTAGTTATCAGACTTCTGATGGAACAATTATTAGTGATTGGAATAAAGTTGGGTGGGGAACAATATCTTATAATCAGGGATTTTTACATTCTAGTAATGTAGCTACTATTAATCTAGTTAATGAGTATATGTCAGGTGATATATTGTATGATTATTATAGAAAACTTGGATTTGGTTCTGATACTGGGGTTTCACTACCTAATGAAGCTTCCGGTAATATTGATTTCTTTTATGAAACGGAAATCTATAATGCTGCTTTTGGACAGGGAATATTAACTACTCCTATACAAAATATACAAGCATTGACTTCGTTAGCGAATGATGGGATGTTATTAGAACCGTATATTGTTGATAAGATTATTGACCCTAATACAGAGGAAATTGTTTTTGAAGGTGAAAGACAAGAAATTGAAAAAGTAGCTAGTTCTGATACTGTTGAGAAACTGAAAAAACTTATGTATGATAATGTACATGTACCAGGCAGCACAGGTGTTTATTTTAAAGTGGATGGATATGATGTTATAGGAAAAACAGGTACTGCGCAAATAGCCAGCGAAGATGGTTCTGGTTATTTAAGTGGTGCTAATGAAATAATTGCTTCTTTTGCTGGTATGTATCCATTAAATGACCCTGAAATTATTATTTATGCTTCTGTAAAAAGACCTACTAATGGTAACCAAAAGGCTGTTTCAGATGCAGTTACTAATGTTATTCAAAATATTAACAAGTATTATGGAAATGGATACGATGATAATTTTGTGAAATCAGAGACAGTTATTATGTCTTCGTATATAAATATGTTAAATGATGAAGAATTGAAAAATTTATCAATTGCTAATAATAACAATATTATTATTTTGGGTGAGGGAACTAAAATAATTGAACAATATCCGCTTGTTGGTGTGGAAGTTAATCAAGATGATAAAATTTATTTGTTATCTAATTCAAAAGAAGTTAATATCCCAGATTTAACTGGATATTCTTTGAAGGATGCAAAAACATTTTGTTCGTTTTTAAACATAGATTGTGTTTTTAATGGAACTGGGTATGTTAATGGACAAAGTTTACCATTTAATACTGCAATCAATTTAGATGGTAGTAATACTTTAGAATTGTCGCTTTCTACTAAATATTGATAGTATATAATAACTATAATATCAATATATTTATAATGGGTGAAGTTTTTTGAAAGGCATCTTAAATTATTATTATGGATTGCAAGTGCAAGAAATTAGTTGTGTAAATGATTACTATAAATTTTCTTGTGATGCTAGTGAATATTATATTTTTCAATATTTAGGTGGAATAGAAGAGTTATTTAATATTTATGAAATAAATAAAAAAATGATTAACAAAAATATACCGATTATGGAAATAGTTAATAGTATATATGATATATATTTTATTTATGAAAATAAAATATATGTAGTAGTAAAGTCTTTTGCTCATGAAATTAATTTGGAGAATAGTGAAATATATTACTTTGACTATCTTTTTAAATGGTTAAAAAATATTGAATATAATTTTAGAAATGAAACAATTTTTGGTCATTATCAAAACAATTGGAAAAATTTATGGATAAAAAAAGTCGATCAATATGAAACTTATATTAATTCTTTAGTTAAGAAGGATTTTAATAGTTTTGAATTTTCTTCTTATTATATCGGTATAGCTGAAAATGCAATTTTATATTTGAGTAGTATTAGTAATGTTTTAGACAATATGAATAGTAGTGTGACTTTCGTTCATAAAAAAATTGAGTTTAATGATTTTTTTGTTTCTTTTTATAATCCGTTAAATATTGTGGTAGATTACCGAATTAGAGATATAGCTCATTATATACACTATATTTTGAGATTTGAAGAAAAGTCTTTTATTAGGTTAATTGATTTGTTTGGGATTGATATTCTTTCTGTGAATGAAATTAGAACTATGTTTGCCAGAGTTTTATTTCCATCATTCTTTTTTGATTCTTCATTAAATTATAGATATAATGTTGAAAGTGATGAATTACTAATAAACCATATAAATAATTATGAAAATAATTTACGATATTTAGTTGTAAGATTAAATGATAAATTGAAATTTTCAAATACTGATTGGTTAGTAAAAAACAATTATTTGTAATGATTGAGTATATATGGTATAATTAAAAGCAGTGGTGAGCGAGTATGGGTAAGTATTGTGTAAATAAAATAGTTGATGGATATGTTACAGGAATCGAAAAGTATGGTATATTTATTGGTTTTGATGAATATTATACTGGGTTGATTCATATATCAGAAATTTCTAGTAATTTTGTTAAAAGTATAACTGATTATGTTCAAATAGGAGAAACAATTAAAGTTAAAATTCTGGAAGTAGATGAGCAAAATTGTCAAATGAAGTTATCAATTAAAAATATAGATTATAAAAAAGCAAAACTTAATAGATATAAGATTAAGGAAACATCTGTTGGATTTTTTGATCTTCAAACTCAACTTCCTAATTGGATCAAAGAGAAAGAAAGTGAAATATTAATTAGATAAGTAAAATTTGTTTAATAAATTGTTGACAAAATGCAAATAAATTGATATATTAATTAAGTCATTAAGAAATTTCGGGCGATTAGCTCAGTTGGTTAGAGCACCTGCCTTA
>CAYJBD010000016.1:7487-10191 GCA_964368465.1 uncultured Muribaculaceae bacterium | reverse complement strand
CGTAATTAAGAGGTTCCATAGTTATTTTTTCTGTTTCAATTTCAATAGTTGTAACATTTTTATCTCCAGATTCAGTTATAGTAGTGATTTCTATTAGATTTATTCTATCTGAATATAATCCTATTATAGGTATTTCATGACTGTTTTTATAACCTTCTATTTTAAGATTAAAAGGTATATCCCCCATTACTTTATATTCAACTTTTACTGGCATGTTTGTTTCAAATTTAACTAATGCACTTAGTTCATTGAATTCGTATGGATCAACTTTTATATAAGGATTATCTAAACTATAATTTTGCTTAGAATATTCTTCTTTAATATTTTCTTTAATCTTGTTTTGCTCTGTTATTAAAGATTGCTCTTCTTCACTAATTAAAGGCTGAACTGTCATAATCAAATTATTTTTATTATTTAGTATTACAACGAGTACTATAACTGTTATTAATGTTATTCCGAAATAAATATCTGTTATCTTTATTTTTCTCATGTATACCTCTATTATATAATTATAATACCATTTTTATATTCACTTATCAATAATTATAAAATTACTTTTATTTTTTTATGAATTATGATAAACTACTGGATACAAAGGAGTGACTTTATGATTGGTAGAAAATCATACGAAGATATTATTAGTAGTCCTGATTTAAGTAAACCGTTAATTGACTTTGATTTATTACTTACTAATCCTCAGTATAAAAAAAGGATTTGGATGAGTTATGTTAATACTAATAGTTTTAGAGAGTGCGTTAATGCAAGACTTGAACAACATGGGTTATTTGAAAAGAGATTCAATAAACATTTTAAAAATTATATTGAAGAAAATAAAAAGACATATAGCAAAAAATAGCTATGTGTCTTATTTTTATTATGTTATGGTTGGTCTCTCATTTCGATAAAGAAAGGTCCGAATTCATATGCTGTTATTGAAGTTCTATTATAATCATATATTTTATAACCTAATCCAGTACATTCATATACTGTACCATCATCAAATTCGTGTGTTACTTCATCAATACAAAACACTGGTTTTTCGTCACTTCTTACCATTATGAAGTCTGTAATCCAAACTGCTGCTAGTCCTAAAATAGCTAACCAAAAAATAACACTAACTATTTTCTTAATAACCATCCATAATTTGCTAGGGGCTTTTGTCTCAACGATTGGTGCCATTGGTTCTTTATTATCCATTATTTCCTCCTTGCGTACTTATTAGTACTTTATATATTAATTATACCCCTATTTGTTTTGTTAGTCAATTAAATAGGTTTTTTTTATGTTAAAAAATAATTTGTAGACATATATTAAATTTAGGAGTGATTAAATGAATAAATATAAAATATGTGTGTATGCGATTTGTAAGAATGAGGAATCTTTTGTTGCTAGGTTTGTTAAGAGTTGTGAAAAAGCTGATGGAATTTTTGTATTAGATACAGGGTCTACTGATGATACTGTTAAAAAACTTGAAGAACTTGGTGTAGTTGTTAAAACAGAAGTAATTAAACCTTGGAGATTTGATATTGCAAGAAATAAATCAATTGAGATGATTCCTAAAGATTTTGATATTTGTATATGTCTTGATTTAGATGAAGTATTAATTAATGGTTGGAGGGACGAATTAGAGAAAGTTTGGCAAAATGACACTACTAGACTTAGGTATATTTATAACTGGAGATTAGATAAAGATGATAAACCTCTTGTTTCTTATACAGGTGAGAAAATTCATAGTAGAAATGGTTATAAATGGATTCACCCTGTGCATGAGGTTTTAAAATATAATAATGAGCATGAAAACGTCATAAAAACTGATAACTTAATTATTCACCACTATCCAGATACAACAAAGTCAAGATCTTGTTATTTGCCTTTATTAGAATTAGCGGTTGAAGAAGATCCCTCAAATGACAGAAATATGCATTATTTAGGTAGAGAATATATGTATTATCAAAAATGGAATGAATCAATTGATACATTAATAAAACACTTAAATTTAGAAACTGCTAGATGGAAGGATGAACGGTCCGCTTCTATGAGATTTATTGCTAGATGCTATGATGCTTTAAATAGGCATGATGAAGTTAGGATGTGGTTAGATAAAGCTATTAAGGAAACACCTTACTTAAGGGATCCTTTAATAGAACGAGCTATGTTTGAATATAAGTTTGAAAATTGGGATAAAGTAATTAATTATTGCAATAGAGCGTTAGAAATTAAAACACATGAGAGAACTTATATTAATGAGTTGTTCAGTTGGAACGAAACTATTTATGACTTGTTGTCGTTAGGATATTACTATTGTAATAATTATGAAGCTTCTTTAAAAAATATTAACTTAGCATTAGAAATTGCGCCTAACAATGAGAGATTAATAAAAAATAAGGAATTAATTAATAAGATGATTTAAGCATATGCCTTATACAAAAAGTAGATTTACTCATATTATAAAAAGAAAGGAGAAATGTATGAACGAAAATAATTACTGTCCTAAACCAGATAAAAATATAAAGTTTTTTATTTGTGGAGGAACTGGCAATGGAGCTACAGGAGCAACTGGACCTACTGGACCTACTGGACCTGCAGGGCCTACAACTGTTGACGTAGGTGAAACTACTACTTTAGAACCTGGTAATGATGCTAATGTTGTAAATTCCGGTACTCAGCAAAATGCAATATTTGAATTTGCAATACCTGCTGGGGC
>CAYJBD010000016.1:4316-7387 GCA_964368465.1 uncultured Muribaculaceae bacterium | reverse complement strand
TACTGGACCTACTGGTTTAACTGGAGCAACTGGTGACACTGGTCCTACTGGACCTACTGGTTTAACTGGAGCAACTGGTGACACTGGTCCTACTGGACCTACTGGTTTAACTGGAGCTACAGGTGATACTGGACCTACTGGTTTAACTGGAGCAACTGGTGACACTGGTCCTACTGGACCTACTGGTTTAACTGGGGCAACCGGTGATACTGGACCTACTGGACCCACTGGAACAGGTGGTTTTGACACTTATATATTTGCTACCACTACAACTGGTGAAACAGTAGCTGTTGCTGATTCTATTATATTTAACACCACGCCTACAATAAATAATATAGGCTTAGATACTACTACTGGTATTTTTACAATAAATGATCCAGGACAATATTTGATTAATTGGGATGCATCAGTTATTAGTGCAACTGCCGGTCAGTCTTTGGTATCATTAGGAATTTATGATGTTACTGGTGGTACATTCTTAACTAGTATCAATTCTGCTTCTGGACTTAGTAGTTCTCAAGGTGCTGAGTTAAGTGGAACGTTACTTTTCACTGCTGTTGCCGGACAAGAAATTGAACTAAGAAACGGATCTGTTGAAGGTATTACTACTATAGCTAGTAATGGTTATGCTGCTGGTATATCAATAGTTAGAGTTAATTAAAAAAATATAGAGTTTTTACACTCTATATTTTTAATTTATTTTATTATCCATCATCATTACATAAGTATTTTTAAGATTAGTTTTCTTACTATCATTCATTTTAATAAAAGATATTTTTAATGGATATCCACTATCTAATGACATTAATATATTTGCTTTAAAGGCACCAAATGAAATAGCACTTGTTGAAATAGATGAATATGGTATGATATGCACTTTCTTTTCTGTTGTAAATGGTGTTTTGTCAAATAAAATTAGTTTTTTATTAGTAAACACTGCATAATCACGACTATTTTTATATGCTGCATATGCTTGTTCTTTATTTGAAATATAATCAGTTACATATTTAGGTAATGTATCTAGTGGTATTTCCACTTCAAAATTAAAGTATTTTGTTAGTTCTTTTTGTTTTATATAAGCCATTTATATCAACTCCTAGTATGATTATAACATAAAAAAAAACACTTTTAAAGTGTTCTTTTTTTAATTTGTATATAAATACATTTTGAAATCTGTATAAATACCTTCATATCCAGTTAAATCCCAAACATATTTATTACCAGTTTTAGTAATATAAGTAGGTAATGCGCTTAAATTAATGTTATCAGTAACTGTTTTAGTACCATCCCAATAAGTTAATTTCATTCCTGTTACTCCTGCTAATTCATAAGTTGTTTTACCAGAAGTTGTTTGTGTTGTTACTGGTGGAGTTATACTAGCTTGGATTTGTGTAAAGGCATCATCTAATGTACCTGAACTACTAGCTGGAATATAAGTTCCTTTAGTACTATAATTTGCAATATTCTTAAGCGCATCAACATTTCCAATATCAAAACCTACTGTATATATTGTTGCTCCTGTTGCATGAAGATTTCTAATTGCTTTTTCTCTTCCGTTTTTACTATACCACTCTGATGAAGAATCACCATCTCCTAAAATAATAGCGTATTCATAAGCTGAATTTGTACTATTTAATAGTTCAGTTGTTTTTTCAACGGCAGTATATAATGGAGTTCCACCACCTTCAACATTATCTAATGTATCAATTGTTGTTTTTATACTGTTAAGAGTAGTTTCGTTGTTTAACGCTGTTCTGTTTAATAACGTTGATACGTTACTACTTTTACCAAACGTTACTATTGTTACATAGATAGTAGAACCGTTAGTGTTCTTATTATATAAGTCTGTAACAAATTGTTTTGTAACTTCAATTAATTGTCCTATTTTATCCGGATATTTTTCACATCCATAGTAATCATAATCACCAACACATACTGTTGGGAACATACTACCTGATACGTCAAGCGTTAAGACAACATCAACTGTTGTTGGATTTGTTTCATTAACAATAACTTCATACATTTCTTCAATCGTTGTTAACTTACTTGATGTTTCTGTACCAGTTGTTGCTGTTGTTGTAACTGTTGCTCCTGCTTTAACATTATCATTTACAACTACTTCATAAGTTAGTGTATCTGTAATGCTTGTTGGAGTCCAATCAAACGATGTTGCAGTACAATTTGTTGCTCCTGTTGGACAATTAACTGTTCCATCAGTTACTGAAATTGTATATGTAGGGAATACATTAATTGCTACACCTGGATTAACTAATCCAACTGTATAACTAATTGTATCACCTGTTTCTGGTTTATCATTTCCTGTAAAGTTATTTTGAGTAATTGTTGTATCAACATACCCTGATACTGTGTAAGTGTCAGATGCTGATTTACCTTCGTAACTTACTGTAATTGATTTTGATCCTTCACCTGTTGAGTTAAATGGTGTTGTAAATACATATCCATCTACTTCTACAGTTGCTGCATTATCAATATTAATTGTAGTTTGAGTTCCGTCGTTATCAATTCTTGTAACAACTAAATTACCCATTGCCTCACCGTACATATATGTATCTTTTGGTAAAACTGCTGTTAATGAGTTGATTTCCTTATCCCAATCATTTCTAACAACTGTGTAATTAGCGTCATCTGATAATGTATTATCATTTTTATGAGTTACAGTTAATGTTTTAGGTGTTGTTGTAACACTTGTTGTGTCTAATCCTGTTACTTCATAAAGACTTGGTCCTATAAATGTTTCTACACCTAAATTGTTTCTTAAACTTACTAATAACTTAGGATCATTAACGTTTCCGTTTGTTAATACTGCTTCACCTTCTTCTATTGTACCAGTTCTTTTGAACTCACTTGGACTTAGTGTTGCAACTAAATCAACAATAGCTTCTGGGTCTTTGTCTTTGTCAATAACTACGTAAACAGTTCTCGTTACTTGATCAGCTGCATTTCCTTCTGAGTCGGTAACATTATATGTAACTGTGTACATACCTAGAGTATTTGTATCTACTGTTCCTGATGTTACTATTCTTGTAGTTATATCTCCATCATAGTTATCA
>CAYJBD010000016.1:0-4216 GCA_964368465.1 uncultured Muribaculaceae bacterium | reverse complement strand
GTTCCATTCATTGTTATTACTGGTTTTGTTGTATCTACTACATTTACTGTTCTTGTTACTTCTTCTGCTGCATTTCCTTCAGAATCTGTTACATTGTAAGTAATTGTATATGTTCCTACAACTGTTGGATCTACTGTTCCTGATGTTACTATTCTTGTAGTTATATCTCCATCATAGTTATCAAAAGCTGTTGCTCCTCTATCTGTGTATTGACTTCCTACTTCAATAGTTTCATTAGTTCCATTCATTGTTATTACTGGTTTTGTTGTATCTACTACATTTACTGTTCTTGAAGTTGTTGTAGTGTTTCCATAACGATCAGTTAAACTATATGTAATAATATAAGTTCCAATCGTATCAGTATCAACTGTGTCACCACCGATAATTATATCACTTGCTTCAGTTAATAAATCATGTGGATCTACTGTAAATGTAACATCTTCTACAAATCTATCTCTTTTTGCTTCTAATGTCATATCATTAGCAGTTAGTGTTGGTGCCACTGTTGCTGGATGGTCATCTTCGTCTTCTGGATCTTTATCATCAAGAATTTCTTCTTCATTTGTGAATCCATCACCATCTTCGTCACCGTTTGGATCTAGTACAACTAATGTTCTAGTAGCAGCTGCTACATTACCTGATGTATCTGTTGCTGTATAGAATATTGTGTATTGGGCCGGTGTTAATAATGTTGTACTAGCAATACTAGGTACTGCTGTTAATACATCAATGTCGTCAGTTACTACTACTCCTGTTAATAAAGCGTAGTTAGTTCCTTCTAAGATTACTACTCTTATTGGATTAACTGTTACAACTGGTGCATTATCAACTGGTGCTGGCGGAACTGGATCTTCGTCATCTCCACCTACTACTGGCAAATCTAAACCTTCTTCTGGTTCCCCTGGTTGCCCTGTATTGTCTTGATTTTCATCTTCATTGTTATCATTTTCTTGTATTTGTTCATCTTCTGCTGGTGTTAAACCGTCATCCCCTGGATTCGCAAAAGTAAAAATGAATAAACTCATAAAGATAAATAGTGCAATGGCAATTAGTTTTCTTTTACTCATTCTTTCCTCCTATTTTAAAATATTCTTTTTTAGAATATTTGTTATTTATTCGATCACTTTAAATTCATTTAAAGGCCAAATCTTAATTAATGTTTTACCTAAGATATCTTCTTTTCCTATTAGGCCAATATCTCTACTGTCCAAAGAATTACCTCGGTTATCACCTAAAACTAAGTACATATCTTCTGGTATTGTTTCATGACCCATGTCACTTAGTTTGAAGTCGTTTGTTACCATATCTTCATAGATATTCTCTTCATAGGCTTCACCATCGATATATAATTTGTTATCTTTATATTCTATGCTTTCACCCGGTAGTCCAATAACTCTTTTAATTAGGTATTTTGAATCATCATAACTTAATGCGATGACATCATTTCTTTCTACACCAAATATTTTATAGTGAATTTTACTTAGTAACAATATGTCTCCATCTTTAAGTGTTGGTTCCATTGAAGGACCTACTACTTGTTGTAGTGAAACAATATAAATTACTAATATTAATATTATAACAATTACTATTATATATTTAGATGCGTCGAGAAAAAACTCCTTGATATCCCTAAAATCCATACTAATCTCTCATTCCGATGAAGAACGGTCCGAACTCTCTAGCTGTAATTGATTCTCTTTCATAGTTATAAACTTTGTAACCTAATCCAATACACTCAGTTACATCACCATCATCAAACTGATGATATTTTGTATCTAAGCATAATAGAGGATCTTGGTCGTTTTTAACTAGGACAAACTCTGTTAACCAGATTATTGCTAAACCAACTATACCAATCCAGAAAACATAGTTAAACACTGTCATAATGATTTTTTTTGTTTGACTTTGTTCTTTTTCTTCGTTTTTTGTTTTTTCCTTAACCATACTACTCCCCTTTCGTTTTTTTATTATAACAAAAACATGTTTTTTAGTCAATTATTTTATACTATTATATTGTTTTAATTTTTTCTTTTATTTTTGATAATTAACAGATATGTTATTAAAGCAGAAAGTGATAGTATTGTTATGACAATTCCATCGGTCATTCCAGGTGGAAAATATACGAATTTCACTACATTTTTTCCAGGGCTTAAATCAATTGATATGAATGTATTATACACTTTATCGTATTCTACTATTTCACCATTAACAGTTACTTCCCAACCTTTTTCATAGGGAATAGATGTGAACAAGGTTTTTTCTTCTAATACATTAATTTGTCCTTCAACATACCCATCTTTAAACTCTGTCACTTGTAGTTGTTCTTCTTTTAATATATCAATATGTTTCATTAAATTTTCTTTACTATAGGTTACTACTTGTATATCAGTAATATCATATTTGCCATCATCTGTTACTCTAAAAGAAAAATCCAGCGTATTTGTATCTTGATAATAACTGTATAAATATAAGTGATTACTTACATAAGGTGTTACTTTTCTGAAATACTCTTTATTGATATATATTTCGTATGAAGAGTTTTCTTTTACATTATCTTTTTTTAAAGTAAAGAAATATTGATTGTTATTATCATAAGGAAAAGTCCCATCTTCATTTTGTTCTACTTTTTTATACACGTCTAAATCTAATCCAGTCATAGACTTAAGTAGATTGTTTTGATTTATATAGACATTGTCAGTTATTTCCACTTCATCATTATCAATCATATATCCTAATGATAAAGCCATCTCATTATAGTAAAGTCCATCTTCTTGATAATCATAAAATCTAAGTGGGTAGTTAGATAATATATACTTTAACCCTAGAATACTATCTAAGACAGGTAGCGGAATATAATCATAATCAAAATTAGAGGCTCCATAACCATAATCATTATAAAAATCTATATTAATATTACTAGTCGATAAGAATCCTGTCACCCCATTATAAGAACAAAAGAAACTATTATTATAGTCAGCTGAACTATACATATCAGCTCGGTAAAATGTTTCAGAACTATTGTTTTTTATATTATCAAAGTTATCACAAAATTCTTCGTTACCATAAAGTTCTTCAGTTGTACCACTATCTTTTAAATAACTACTGAAGGTATAGTTAAAATTAACTGTCAATTCAATAATTACTATTGCCAAAATTAAAATATTAAAGTTTTTAAATCTCAATATATAAAGAGTTACTAAATATATAATTAGTACTATATAACTTACAATCATATTTACTAAACTGATTTCTTTAACTTGATAAAGGAATATTATAGCTATTGAACTAATCAACATTATAAGTGCACTAGTAGTGAAATATGTTTTTTTCTTTATATAATTAATTTCTACAAACGATTTAATTGCTAACATTATTAAAAAGGCACTGAATATAAAGACATATCTCCCGTTAAAACAATTAGGTGCTGAGAAAAATGACCAAATGAAATTAATAGGATTTATAAAAATACTTAATAAAAATATTAAAATAACAATACCCGAAATTACTTTATCTCTTAATTTTATCTTAGTGTTAACAAAATAATAAATAAGTAGTGGTATCATTATCATACCAATATATAAAAGAAAACTATGTTTATTTAAAAGATTAATTCCTTCTTGTGAAAACATTATTGTTCTAGATAGATGATCGGCTACATCTAAATTGAATAATCCGTACTCTACTCCACTTACTCTTTCGTTAGAAAACAAAAGAATAATATTAGGTAAATGTAAACACATTGTTGTTAAACCTGTTAGAAGGGATATGACTGTAAAATTTATAATTACTTTCTTGTCTTTTAATTTATTTATAAAGTAGCGGTAAAAGAAATAGATAACACTAAATATACATAAAATGAATCCCATATAAAAATTAGATATAATAGCAATAAATAAACTCATTATATATAATAGTGGTTTTTTATTTGTTATGTATTTATCTATTCCTAATAATATTAGTGGACCTAAAACAAAAGCATCTAACCAAATTATATTTAGATAGTTTCCTATGATAAATAATGAGAAAGCATAACATAGAGAACCTATTATATTTTTAATATTATCTTTAAAATGATATTTTAGATAACAAAACATCGTCAGTGACATTAGGCAAAACTTAATTATGAGACTAAAGACAATAAATTTGTAGACATCATTAGAAAAATACAATAGTAAATTAGTAGGCGTTGTTAAGTAATATCCATAAGTGCTTAACA
>CAYJBD010000015.1:0-10273 GCA_964368465.1 uncultured Muribaculaceae bacterium | reverse complement strand
CATTCATGCAAACTATTACATTTTGTGCAATTAAGTTTTTCGCTAAAAGTATCTTCTAAAGAAGAAGTATATTTAATCATTATGTCTTCTTTTATTCCAAGGTCATAAGCATACTTTGAAAACTCAGAATTAGCACAAGCCTTCATAAATTCCCTTTTTAATTCATGTGTATGCTCTTTAATATCAACGATATCACTAAGTCTTTTCATATAATCACCTTCTTTCTTTAATTTTATCACAGTTATATTCAAATAAAAAGAAAAATCAAGTATTAAAAAAATTAAATTAAATCATCCATCTTAGTTAGTAAAACTGATTTTACTCTTTCTAAAATCATACTTAATACTACCATAATCACTAGTAGCATATATATCAATATTCATATTATTTAGTCTATTAATAACAATTGGATGAGGGTGATTAAAGGTATTATCGCGTCCAACACAAATAAATACAAAGCTTGGCTGTACTACATCTAAAAACATTTTCGAAGTACTAGTATAACTACTTTTCTTCAGTATCAATAGAAGCATCACCCATCAACAGTACTTTAACATCAAAAATCTCAAAATAAATAATAATACTACTTTCATTTTCACCTCCCATATCAAAACTATATATATCAAAAACCACCTCATTGATTTGTAACAATTGTTTACCTTCAATCTTCTTATACTGTATATTATCTTTTTCTAAAATTTCAATTATTGATAACTCTAAATCATTATATTCATTAGCATTAAATAAAACTAATTCAACATTGAAATTATCTAAAAGAGAAATAGCATCACCAACATGATCATAATCACCATGAGTAAGTATTAAAACATCAAGCTTGTTAACTCCCATTGATTTCAAATAAGGAATAACTGAAGACTTTGCCTTAGAATAATTACTACCAAAAACCCCTGCGATATCCACTAAAATTTTCTTATCTTCGATACTAATAAAAATACAATCTCCTTGTCCTATATCCAAAAACTCAATATATGTACTTTTATCATAGTTAGAAATAAAAGAATATATAAATATAATAACTAAATAAATTACACAAAATAGATATTTTTTCTTTCTCATAAAATAAAGACATATAAAACTAAAAACACAAAAGCAAATCATTACTATCAAAGAAGGTTTTGCTAGAATCACTACCAGAAAGTCAATTTCACTACAAAAAAGAGAAGTTTGTTCTAAAATTAAAATAAAAATAGAATATAAATGATCAATAATAGGAAAAAACAAATCTATAAATGTCATAGGAAATACTATCATCGAAACAAAAGGGACAAAAAACATATTAAAAATAATACTCAGTAAGTTTACTTGATAAAAATTATACATTAAAATAGGGATACTAACAAAAAAACTAGTTAAACTAATAAACAACAATTTTTTCCAAAATGATTTCACTTCAATTAAATAATCGCTCAAGTACAATAATGCAAAACTTATAGCAAAAGAAAATTGAAAACCAATATCATAAACATATAAAGGATTCATCAACATAACAATAGCCAATACAATAAAAAATATATTAGTATTCTTTACATGAAAATAAAACAACTTATTAATAGAGAAAAAAAAGAAAAATAAAACACTTCTAATAACAGATGCTGAAACAATTAAAAAAAACATATAAATCAATAAAAAAAGAAATACACAAATATATCTAACTAGTTCACTAGAACAAGTTTTAGCAAGTAACTTTAATAAAAAAGCACTGATAAGACCAATATGCATTCCTGAGATAGCAAACAAATGACTAATACCATTCATTTGATAACTTTCCATTATTTCATCATCCACATCACTTTTATCTCCAAGTATAAACATTTTTAAATAAGCACCATTCATCATATTACTAATATTTCGAAAAATTTCTTCCTTAACAAAATAAACAATATTCCTGTTTTTAATAACACTTTCTATTTTGTCAACTTCTACATATGTATTTATTCCTCTACTATGCTGATATAATTTATAATTAAATGTATTAGGAATAGTATTTTCTTCATATAATTTTAATTCACCAGTTACACTAACAATATCACCTAAATTAAGATTTACTTCCTTAGAATTATAAAAAAACACCTTATCTTCAATCACAAAATTAACACCATATTCTACTACATTAATATCTGTAACAACTCCATTAAAATTACTTTGTGATAAATCAATATCAGTATCATAATTAATTAATCGAAAAAAAGTTATAATTAATACCAAAACTAAAAAAAGATAATATACATAATTACACAGTAATATTTTCCTTAATATTAGCAAAAGTACTCTCTCCTATTCCTGGTACTTTCATTAGATCTTCTACAACTGTAAATAAGCCAAATTCTTCTCTATAATTAATAATATCCTTAGCTTTTGATTCACCTATACCACTCAATGTCATCAATTCTTCCATAGCAGCTAGATTAATATTAACAACATTATCAGTCTCTATTTCATCACCAATACACGCATCATTTTCTAAACCATTATCTAAAGAACAATATTCATTTTTAATTGCCTCTTTTGTTTTAGTTTCAACATAATTATTTATTTCTTCAAGAGAATAAACAACTATTACCATTTCATCATATACTTTCTTACTTAGATTGATCAAAGATGTATCAGCTACACCAGTTAAACCTCCTGCCAAATTGATAGCATCTAAAACTCTCATTCCACTCCCTATCTTATAAGTTCCAGGAGCATTAACCTGTCCCTTTACATCAACCTGAAAATATTGAGTAATATCTTCAAGTTCCTCCTTTATAGTTTCTTCTATGTTATTCTCTACTTTCTCATCAAAAACAATTATCTCTTCTTCAACAGGAACAAATAAATACCCTAATGTCAAAAAAGTACAAACCAAAACAATCAAAATAATACCAATAATAATCTTCTTTCGATGTTTATAGTGCATAGTCATAAAATCACCTCCTACTTAATTATTCACAAAAAAAAAGAAAAAGTTACCTTTTTTTCTTTTGTTTTTCAATTTCCTTAAATTTTGTCTCTACATGAACTCTTTGAACAATAGCAAGAGCAACTATTAATGATAAGGTAAAACTACCTCCATAACTCATAAAAGGAAGCGGTACTCCAGTCATCGGAATCATTCCTAAAACTCCCAACATATTTACAAGTATATGTATCACAATATAAACAAATATACCATAACACATCAAAGCTCCACTATCACTATAACTTCTACGAGCAATTTTAATTATTCTAATTAACAGCCAAGTATATAAAAACATTAATATACAAGCAAAGACAAATCCTAATTCCTCAACAATTATTGGATAAATAAAATCAGTATAAGGCTCTGGTAAATATAAATATTTCTGTGTACTATTTCCTAATCCTAAGCCAGTTAACCCTCCATTATTAATTGCTATATATCCGTTACAAACTTGACTACCGGTTACCAATAAATCAGCACAAGGATTATCATAAGCAAATCTTTCTAATTGTCTAGCATTAATAAGACTTGATCCACTACTAAATAATACAATTGCAAAGATTGCTAATAAACCACCTACTATTCCTAATATTTGCATTTTTATTTTCCTAGATATATTTACTGCAAAAAACATAAAAAATACAATTCCTAAAAATATAATTGTTGTTCCTAAGTCAGGTTGAAGAGCAATTAAAAGCGCTATAAAGAAACAAGCTGCAGGCGGAACTAACAAAACAATATATTTATTAAGCTTGTTTTTATTAATTTCATAATATCTCGCTATCCATACAATTGCAATAATTTTAGCTAGTTCACTAGGTTGTAAACTAAATATACCAAAATCAAACCAACTAACCGCTTGGTTTTGAACAGTTCCAATAATTAATAAAAGAACAAGTGACGCACTAATAGCAATCATTAAAACCCAAGAGAGTAAACCATATACCCGGGTATTAAACCGTAAAACAACTAAAGTAGCAATAACACCACTCAACAAAAAGAATAATTGCTTTAAGAAAAAGTTATACGGTGTAGTTTGATAAGACATAAAAGCAGTAACATTACTAGCCGAAAATATCATTATTAATCCAAAAACAAATAATAAAACGGATACAATTAATAACTGCTTATCTAAGTTCTTTAGTATTCTTGCCAATCTATCACTCCTATCTTTACTAAATATATCATATTTTTTCAAACTATTAAATAAATATCACTAAAAACATTAACAAATTTACAATTTATGAATATCTTATATTAGAACAAGCAAAGGAGGCAAAATTATGTACTATTATGGTGGGGGTAATTGTGGTTACCCAACCCCTTGCAACTATCAAAGTTGCAATACAACTGGATCTAATTATGCAATAATATTAGTTTTATTTATTCTATTAGTTATCGTGATCGGTTGTCGTTTCGCACAATAAAAAAGGAGCTCTTCCTTTTTTTCTTTTTTTATGTTATAATACACAGGAAAGCCAGGTGTTATAATGTTAAAAACGACTGATATATTAGATGAAAGTGATCAAATACTACGTACTGTGAGCGAAGATGTAATATTCCCTTTAACAAAAGATGATAAAAAAAATATTAAGCTTATGTGTGAATATTTATTAAACAGTCAAATTGAAGAAAAAGCTACTAAATATAACCTACGTCCTGGTATGGGCATGGCTGCAATACAATTAGGTGTGGCTAAAAGATATTTAGTTGTTGTTCACGAAGTAGAAGAAAGTGTTTTCGATGAATACTTCCTTGCAAATCCAAAAATCATAAGTAACTCAACAGAAAAAATATATGTTGATACGGGAGAAGGTTGTCTTTCTGTTAACCGAGAAGTTGAAGGAATTGTACCAAGATATGCTAGAATAACAGTTGAAGGATACGATGAAAAAGGAAATCTTGTAAGAATAAGAGCAAGAGAAGAACTAGCCATTGCATTTCAACACGAAATAGATCACTTAAACGGAATTATATTTACAGATCATATTGATAAAAACAATCCATACAAAGGAAAAGATTTATATAGAGCTATATAAGTCTTTTTTTACGCATAAAAAAACTCAACATTCGTTGAGTAATATCTATATGGTGGAGAATAGCGGGATCGAACCGCTGACCTCCACGGTGCAAACGTGGCGCTCTCCCAGCTGAGCTAATTCCCCATACATACCAGTAATAATTACCAGTAGTTGAATTATAGCACATCTTTTTTTTAAAAGTCAATATCTTTTATTAAATTTCTCTTTTAACAGTTCTTTTTCCGTAACATATTTCCTATTAAAAAACAAAAAATGACTCTTATCTCTACGCATATCTTTAATATCTTCTATTCTAATATATTGGTCAAAACGATAATCATATAAATATCTTTCTAACATAAATTTATTAAAGTAAATTCCAACTCTTTTCCACTCAAAAACTATTTTAAAAAGTAACAAACAACAAATAAATAACAAATTAAGTGAAAAGTAATAATTATATAACACAATAAATATGATTACTAGAAAAGCCAAAGAACAATACAATGTAATTTTTAATCCCTTATAATATGACAAAAATTTTGAAAAAATAATATTCATCATTTTGCCACCATCCAATGGATAAATTGGTAAAAGATTAAAAACTAACAAAGAGTAATGAATAGATTCAAATAAAGTAAAAGTAGTACTCTTTATATCACAAAGTGCAATTATAAAATAAAATAAAATTTGCATTAATGGACCAGCTATTAAAACTAATGTCTCCTGAATTAATGATTTATTCAAACAATTTTTAAAAACAGTTGATCCCCCATATAAGTAAAGTGATATTTTCTCTACTTCCCAACCAACTAAAGAAGCCGCTAAATAATGACCTGATTCATGTACCAATATAATAGAAAATAAAATAACAAAAGATTCAAACATTCCACATAAAATAAAAACAAAACAAAGTAAAAATAAAGAAAAGTGAAATTGAATTTTAAAATTATTTAATATATTTTGTATAATCTAAAAACTCTCCTTCCTTTTCAAATATCAAATACAAATTATTATCAATCACTTCCCCTAACAACATTCCTTTGTCTACATAATCATACATTTTTAAATTATTATTAGTAATATTACTATACCACAAATTAATACCATCGATTTGCTGAACTATGATAGTATTTCCATAATCTTCTTTCTCACCAATAAAAATAATTATTCCACTTTCAAAAGCAGGTACCAAATAATTACTATCTACCTTTAATCTAACACCATCTTTATATAGATTAGCCCCATCATATATCAACTCTTCATTAAAAACTGCTATTTCAGTAGATTCAAACGGAAAAAATTCCCCTAAAGTATCTTCATACCATTCATTAAACATTGCAAAATTCCAACTATCAACATATAAATATTGGTAAACAGTATTTTTAAAATTACTGTTACTTTTCACAACTATCAAAACAACAATTGTTAATAAAGATGTTATTAACAGTCTTAACAAAAAACCTTTAACAATACTTTTTTTCTCTACTTTATCTTTGTTTTTATTTTTTAACTTAACACTATAATAATTATCCATATGCCCTCCACTCTATTATATGAAGAAACAATCAAAGTTATTGATATTTCTTATTTTTAAAAAACATCAAAATTATAGTACTAGTGAAAATTAAATTTAAAACTAAACTGTTAATCACTTTATATAAATAATCAGTAAAAACTAAACTATAATCAGAAATCATACCTGTTAAAAACCATATAAGATCATAATATAAAATTATACTAGTAGTAATTAATAAACACCATTTGACCTTTTTCAATATTTTAATATCAAATTTAAGTAAAATTAATCCAATAGATAAAAATACAATGGTATTCCATAATAAAATAGATGAAAAGAACACATCATAAATGAATCCTAATCCTAAACAGTACCAAATAAAAGAAATTTTTTTATCATGAAAATACACTCTTAAAATCAAAATGCTCACAATAGTTAACATTGAAGTAAATACACTTAAATTCCCAAAAGAATATGGCAAATAATAATGCATAAACCAATCACCTATAAGACAAATTAAACTCATTAAAATCATCAATATCATATTTATCCCCTTTTCAAAATAGATACATAATAAATGTTATTATAATTAACCTTAGATTTAACATAAATATCTATATCAAGTCCATTTTTATTATTTTCTATTTTCTCCACTTCACCTATTAAAATACCTTTAGGGAATAACCCTCCTAAACCACTTGTATTAACAATATCTCCAGCTTTTACATCAGTATATTTACCTATCCCTTCAACAACAAAAAAGCCATCTCTATAATCATTAAGTAAACCAAAAGTACTGTCATTAATAGCAACCGCTACTTGAAAGTCATCATTAACACTAGTCAGTAGTTTCACTTCACTACTACTACTTGTAGTCTTAACTACCTTTCCTACTACACCATTACTATCTATCGCAATCATATCAACAGTAATACCGTCATCACTTCCCTTATCCACTGTCAAAGAATTAAACCAATAATTACCACATCTATTGAGTACAGTAGTATTAATCAATGCAAATTCACTAGTAGTTTCATTTAAATTTAAAAGTTCTCTGAGTTCTTCTACTTCTTTTTGTAATGTATCTATATAAACTTCACTTAACAATGAACTGTTATCATCGGTAATAAATGGATCACTCAAAATTTCATATATATTACTACTAATATTCTTTACTGTTCTTCCTAAAAAATTATAATTACTATCATTATTAAATAGCAAAAACAAGATAACAAACATAACTATAAACAAAATTATAACAACTAATTTATTACTATACTTTTTCTTTTTCTTATTATACATAGTACACCTATAAAAGCTTTCCATCGTCATAAAAACTATAATAAGCATCGTTACTAACAATTAAATGATCTAATAAAACTATTCCTTGCAAATGAGAAATTTCCAATAGTACTTTAGTAAAATGAATATCACCACTGCTAGCTTTCAGATCACCTGATGGATGATTATGAACACAAATAATGTATGCAGCATTAACTAAATAAGCTTCCTTAAAAATTTCTCTTGGATGAACAACACTCCTATTTAAAGTTCCAACAAAGAGTAACTTAGAAACGATTAAATTCTTTTTAAAATCTAAATAAAGACAGTAAAAGTGCTCCTGTTTTTTATCATGTAATAAATATCTAACATATTCAAATATTTTACTAGATGAATTAAGTTTGACTATCTTATCACTATTTTTCAAAAAAATTCTTTTCCCTAACTCTACAGCTACTAACAAATCAATTGCTTTAGTCATACCAATGCCTTTATATTTCAATAAAGTTGAATAATCAACATTTTTCAACTTATCAATACAACCAATATCATTTAAAATCTCATAACAAAGGATATTAACTGACTTATCTTTAGTACCTGTTTTAAGTAGAAGCATTAAAAGTTCATGGTCAGATAAATTTTCTTTACCTAACTTGATAAATTTTTCTCTAGGTCTTTCCATATTTGGGATATCTTTCATTTTAATATTATTCATTATTCAACACCATCTCACTATAACTAGAAATAATCGTTTGCATTATTGATCTAATTTCCTCATCATTATCACTTATATCAAGTAAAATATCATATTGACTCAAACTACTAATGAATTCATAATTATCAATAATAACTTCCTTTTGATAAACTTCAACGCCTAAATTAGTAAAATAATTCATCAACTTATCAATATTATTCTTATTTTTTGTCATTGCTACATAACAAAGAAACTTATCATCATCTTTTACCATTACTTTAAAAGGTAAAGAACTGGTCGCAGCATTATATTCTTCTTCAGTATCATAAATACCTTGTTGTAAAATAAAAACCGTGTTTTGTTCATTAAAGACACTTTCGTTTTCTTTATACTGATCAACCATAATCTTACCAAACAAAGAACCTAGTAAAACTGCTACTAAAATCGGAACTATAAAAGTTTTATTCATATCATCACCATTTATATTATATTAAATCCAGTTTGAAAAAAATGTCGAAAAAAAAAGATATATATTTATTCATATATATCTCCTACTAAAAAGTCAAATTCTAATATATCATCTATTTTATAATCAGTACTAATAATAACCTCACTCTTTTCATTTTGTTTAGATTCCTCAATTGTAAACGGAATTGTAAATGTAGAATAATCATTTACAATATAAACAAACATTTTTTTAGAAGGTAAATCATTTTCGCTGATATTTTCGATCACAAAAGTAATAATATATTTATCATTATTTTCAACGTTAGCTTCTGTAATCTGATAACTTTGGAATAAATTATATATTGTTTTGATATTAGGATTATTTAAAGAATTTTGATTAACTATCACTTCCTCTTCCACAGGTTCATGTAAAAGAAGAGAATATATCAATCCATTAAGCATTAAAAATATTCCGATTACCAAGATTATAAGTATAATTTTTCTTTTCATAAATACTCCCCTCTAATTTCTACAATAACTCACGCCATTCCACGTAGAAGGCATACTTACACCTGATCCACAAGTGGTAAATGTACCTTCTACACCCCTACCGAAATATAACGTACCTATATTACCAAAATATAAATTTTGATATCCATAGTCAGTACCGTAAAGACAAATACTAAAAGGAAATCCTACAGCATCTGGTTTACTAGTACCTTCAGGCCTAAGTATAAACGCTCCGCATACATTACACACTTCAGTGGCAACTGCATAATGGCTACCCGTATAATAATTATTAGTTGAACATATTGTGTAAGTTTGTCGATAAGAATTTGTAATTAAACAAGCATTAGAAAATGAACAATAATCATCTACAGCACCACAATCATGAGTAGCAGCAGCAGTTTCTACGAATGAACTTCCACATTGCAGTTCATTATTGTAGTTAGATACATATCTACAAGTTCTAGTATTTGGATTTTCACTCCACGGTATCGGTCTAGGGGAAGGAACATACCAATCATCACATATTTTTTTAGTACTCGAGCAACAGTCAATATTAGTCTCGCATGTATCACTATCTTTTCCGTTATAATTAGTATAAGTAGGACACGACGTCATAGTATTTTTATCTTTATAAAAAACATCTCTAAATTTAAAGCCTGTTCCACAAGATGCACCACAAGAATCAAATGATCCATACCTCTCAACAACTAAATTAGCAGTACTACTACATTCATTATAAACAGCATATGTCTTACTAGTACTACTATAAGTACGAGTACTAGATCCATATAAATCTCTAACATGAACATATAATGTCTTAGAAGATCCATCATATGTAC
>CAYJBD010000014.1:0-10291 GCA_964368465.1 uncultured Muribaculaceae bacterium | reverse complement strand
AAATATCGTTATTTAGATATGCGTAATCCTAAAGTAAAAGAAAATATTATTTTTAGAAGCAAAGTAATTGATTACTTAAGAAAAATAATGAAAGATGATAACTTCTTAGAATTACAAACACCAATACTAACCGCATCTTCTCCAGAAGGAGCAAGAGATTTCATCGTACCATCAAGAAAACATCATGGAAAATTTTATGCCCTTCCTCAAGCACCACAACAATTCAAACAATTATTAATGTGTTCAGGATTTGATAAATATTTCCAAATCGCTCCATGTTTTAGAGATGAAGATGCTAGAAGTGACCGTGTCTATGGAGAATTCTATCAATTAGATTTTGAAATGGCTTTCGCCACAGAAGATGAAGTATTAGAAACAGGAGAAAAGATTTTCTATAATACTTTTAAAGAGTTTACTAAAGATAAAAAAATAAGTTCTCTTCCATTTAAAAGAATAACTTATAAAGAATCAATACAAAAGTATGGAACTGATAAACCAGATCTTAGAAACCCATTAGAATTAATTGATCTAACAGAAGTATTTGAAGAAACAACTTTTAGACCATTCAGAGGAGTACCTGTAAAAGGAATCGTAGTAGAAAACATTGCTGATAAATCTAACTCATGGTTTAATGAAATAGTTGATTATGCCAATACTATAGGTATGCCAGGTATCGGATATTTTAAAGTATTGGAAGATCTAAGCTTCGCTGGACCCATAGACAAGTTCTTATCTAATGAAGAAAAAGAAGATCTGTTAGATTCAGCTAAGTTAAAAGAAAATGATGTAATCTTCTTTATCGCAGACAGAACTAATGCTTACAAATACAGTGCTTTAATTAGAGATGAATTAGGAAGAAAACTAGACCTAATTGATAAAGATGAATTTAATTTTTGTATTGTAAAAGACTTTCCAATGTATGAATGGGATGTAGAAACTGATAAATATGAATTTACTCATAATCCTTTCAGTATGCCTCAAGGCGGAATGGACAGTTTAAATAATAAATTACCAGAAGATGTAATCGCTTACCAATATGACTTCGTTTGTAATGGTATAGAAGTATCTTCAGGTGCGGTTAGAAATCATGATACTGATATTATGAAAAAAGCTTTCTCGATTGCTGGATATGAAGAAGAAGAAATTGAAAAAAGGTTCAAAGCTTTATACGAAGCCTTTAAATATGGGGCACCACCACATGCTGGAATGGCTCCTGGAATAGATAGAATCTTAATGCTTATGTTAGAAGAAGAAAATATTAGAGAAACAATAGCATTTCCAATGACTGCCAGTGGGACAGATCCATTAATGTCTTCTCCTAATATAGTTACAGAGTTTCAATTAAGAGAAACACATATCAAAGTAAGAGATTTAAATTAAAAGAGTTATTTGTATGTAACTCTTTTCCCTTTTGTGATAAAATATAATAAGAAAGAGGGAATCGTATGCAAAAAAAAGATTATGGTTCAACTACTAATTGTTACTATGAGATAAAAGAAGACCCATACTACGAAAAACAAACTGAATGGGATATGGCTATTGGATTACAATTAGTAGATGGATTAAAACCTTCTAAATATTTAGAACAATTATCACTTGATAATATATATGAAAAAATAACTATTAAAGAAGTAAGAGAACACTTAAAAGATTATTATAATAACAAAGATAAGATAAATAATGAAGAATTAGAGTGTGATTTTGTTTCGACTAGAATAGTAGAATTATTAAATGATAAAGACTTTGAATTAAGCATTAGTTATTTAAAACATATTCATAAATATTTGTTTCAAGATGTATATGAATTTGCTGGTAAGTTTAGAAAAGTAGACATATCTAAAAAAGAAGAAATTTTAAATAATGACACAGTAGCATATACTAAATTTGATTATATTCAGCAGTCACTTCTTTATGATATAGAACAAGAATCTAAAAAGAATTATCAATTGACAGGAATTAGTAGTTTAATAACCGGTATAACTGGTTTTTCTTCTAACTTATGGCAAATACATCCTTTTAGAGAAGGAAATACTAGAACAGTTGCCATCTTCATCCAAAAGTATTTAATTAGCCTAAACTATCATGTTGATAACGAATTATTTAAAAATAACTCTAAATATTATCGTGATGCTTTAGTAAGAAGTTGCTATACTAATTATGAAAAAAATATAAAAGAAGATAAACAATACCTAATAGAGTTTTATAAAAATTTATTACTAGGAAAAAGAAATCATTTAGAAATAGATGATTTAATTATAAAAGAATTATTTTAAGGAGAAATATATGAAAAAAGATTTAAGAGAAATATTTAAAAGTTATGAAGACTACATCGATAAAGAAGTAGTAATAGAAGGATGGATTAGAAATCATCGTAAACAAAAAGAGTTTGGTTTTATTGACTTTTCAGATGGAACATGTTTTGATCATTTACAAATTGTTTATGATGATAAACTAGATACATTTGAAGAGATTACGAAGTTACATAATGGTAGTAGTATCAAAGTAACTGGTAAAATCATTAAGTCACCAAAAGAAGAACAACTAATTGAAATGAGTGCGATTAGTGTTGAATTATTAGGTGATTGTCCAATAGATTATCCTATGCAACCTAAGAAACATTCAAGAGAATTTTTAAGAGAACAAGCATATTTAAGACCTAGAACTAATTTGTTTCAAGCTGTATTTAGAATTAGAAGTGTAGCATCTATGGCAATACATAGTTTTTTCCAAGAACAAGATTATGTATATACACACACACCATTAATTACAACTACTGACTGTGAAGGATCAGATCAAATGTTTAAAATAACAACATTAGACTTTAATAACATACCTAAAGTAGATGGAAAAGTAGATATGAGTAGTGATTTGTTTGGGAAACAAGCATATATAACTGGAAGTGGACAATTGCACGGAGAAGTATTTGCTATGGCTTTCAATAAGATTTATACATTCGGACCAACTTTCAGAACAGAAAACTCTAATACTAAAACACATGCTAATGAATTTTGGATGATTGAACCTGAAATAGCTTTCTGTGATTTAGAAGGAGTTATGCAAATAGAAGAAGATATGCTTAAATACATTGTTAAATATGTATTAGATAAATGTCCAAAAGAAATAGCGTTTTTAGATAAATTTGTGTCTAATGGTTTAAAAGAAAAGTTAGAAAATATTCTTACATCTAAGTTTAGTAAAGTAACACATAAAGAAGTAATTGATATTTTATTAAAAGCAGATTGTAAATGGGAATTCACACCTGATTACGAAGAAGATATTGCTAAAGAACATGAAAGATATATTACTGAATACTTTAATGGACCGGTATTCATTACTGATTGGCCAAAAGATATTAAAGCTTGGTATATGAAAACTAATCCAGATAATAAAACTGTCGCAGCAGTAGATCTTTGTGTACCTGGAGCTGGTGAATTAATAGGTGGATCACAAAGAGAAGAAGATTATGATAAATTAATTGAACGTATGAAACAAATGGAAGTAGATGAAGAAGCTGTTAACTGGTATTTAAATCTACGTAAATATGGTGGGTGCGTTCACTCGGGATTTGGTATGGGATTTGAAAGATTAATCATGTATCTAACAGGAGTAGAAAACATAAGAGATGTAATACCGTTCCCAAGAACTCCTCAAAATTGTGAATATTAAAAGACATTAATTTGTCTTTTTTTTGTATATAAACAAATAAGTTGTTACATAATACAATTAAAGGAGAAATTATGAAAAAAATAATAGTTTTACTAATAGGAATATTATTCTTTGTTGGATGTAATGATCTTACTAATACTCCGACTAAAAAAGTAGAAGAGTTTCTAGGTAAATATCAAATGCATGATGAAGAAGTGTTATCTCAACTTGAAGAAGTAATGGATAATGAAGTAATGATGACAGAAAATCAGAAAAACGAATATGAAGAAATCATGAAAAAACAATACAAAGATTTGACTTACAAAATCAAAGATGAAGTAATAGAAGGTGATAATGCAACAGTTGAAGTAGAAATAGAAGTTTATGATTATTATGCTGTAAATGATAAATTAAATACTTATATTGAAGAAAATCAAGAAGAATTCTACGATGAAGAAGAAAATATTATAGACGAAAAATATATGGATAAGAAAATAGAATATCTAAAAGAAGTAACAGAAAAAGTTACTTATACACTAAATTTAACTCTTACTAAAGATGAAGATAATTGGAAACTAGATAACATAACAGAAACAGAAAGACAAAAAATACATGGTCTTTATAATTATTAAACTCTTTAAAAGAGTTTTTTTCGTTATATAAAACAAACATTATTGTTTATCTAAATAATAATTATGATATAATAACAAAAAGAATAATAGAAAGGATATAGGAAGTATGTTCAAGTTACCTGCTGTTAAAATTATCACAGTCATATTAGTTTTTATTTCTATATCCTTTATTTCGATAGGATATTCTGCCTTTAACACAGAATTAACAATAAGTGGAGAAGTAGCAGTAACTGCCCCTGATATGATATATGTATCTAATATTGAATTGATTGAAACAACTAATACTACAGAAATGTATACTCCGACTCTTACTAAAGAAACAGTTGATTTTGGTATTAATATACCAGCAGGAACATCATCTTTCACCTACGAAGTCACTATTACCAATACTAGTAGTAGTTTCTATCACCTAAACCAATTAAATGAACTACACAACTCAAATCCATCAGCAACATATTTAATATATGATTTATACATTTATGATGAGTTTGCCCCTAACTCTGAAACAAAGTTTCAAATCACGTATGTAGCAGGTGGTGCAGTACCCAGTCTGACAGAATTAGAAGTGGGCTTACAATTCGTTTTCCATCCAGGAGCAATATATAAAGATGAAACACTTAACGGATCAGATCCAGTTCTAATTGATGGACTTATTCCTATTGTGTACAATGAAGATTTAGCAACTTGGGTAAAAGCAGATGTATTAAGAGAACAATGGTACGATTATGACACATTACAATGGGCTAATGCAGCTTCTGTTGTTCCATCCAAAAGAGCTTATTACGTTAGTTCAGAACCTGGAACAGTAATACCGATGGAAGATATTATATCTATGTTAGTTTGGATTCCAAGATACTCATATACAGTAAGAGATATCTTAGGATATCAAGGTTATGATGGAAATGCCGTAACTATAAACACACCAGGTGCTTTCAATATTGAGTTTCATGGTACTGAGACAATAAATACAGGAAATGCTAAGTACACAGGAACCACACCGACTAATTGGTATACAAACCCAGCTTTTTGTTGGGGGAACACTTGTGATGATCCAGCAACTAGAACTGAAGCAGGTAATGTAGAAATACCAGGTTTCTGGATTGCTAAATTTGAAGCAGCTAAACAAGGTAATATTCTGTACTCTAAACCTAATATGACACCGATGAATTACATAAATATTCAAAATACATTTACATTTGTTCAAGATTTAATGAATGGAATGAACGGATATAACAACTACGGTTATGTTGGATATGTAGATGCGCATCTTATAAAAAATACAGAGTGGGGAGCTATTGCTTACTTAACACAATCACGATATGGAAAATATGGAAATACTGATTATGTAGGAGTTTATAAAGAAGTTTATCCAAATAACTGTAGTTTATATATAACAGGAATTGGAGGAGACGCTCCATCAGTAACGAGTACAGAAGCGTCTTGTACAGATAATACCTATGAAACATATGAAGGAAAAGGTGCATCGACAACAGGTAACATTTACGGAGTATATGATATGGTTGGTGGTACCTTCGATAGAGTTATGGGGACCGTCTTAGATACGAACGGAAACTTGGTAGCTGGTGCTTCAGGCTTTACAGCAGATAACTTACCAGAAGGTAGATATATTAATATATATGAAAATGCTCATTATGGATTATCAACAACAACTTCAATAAGAGGAGATGCATTGACTGATACGCTAGGATTTTATCAAGATAGAGGAGTAACAAGCAGTTATCTATCATATTCTTGGTTCTATCGTGGAGGAAGCTTATATGGAAATGTTACTACCATAAACGGAATCTTTTCTTATACAACATATACAGGACAAGCAGACTTAAACCACTCATCAAGATTTACTATAACTATTTATTAAAGACTTTACAAAAGTCTTTTTTAGGTTTAAACTAACAAATAGAGAGGAAGGGTATAATGACAAAAATCAGTTCATTGGAACTATCAAGTATTATAAGTAGTGAGTTAATAAATATTTATGAGGGATTAGAAGATATGTCTAAATTGATTGTACTTCCTAAAAGAGTAAATAATAAAGAACTAAGTAATATTGAATTAAAATATATAATGAATGAAAGTGATAAAAACAGTAAATTACATTATATTGTAGAAATTGAAAAAACAGAATTAGAAAAACTAAGAGAGAAAGCAGAATTACTTTTATTCATGTGTTTTAAATATTCTACTCCAACTGATATTAGTGGAATTGGTAAAATAGAAGAATTAAAACATCAACTAAAGTATTCAGATGGTATTCTTCGTAATCAAGATGTAATACTAAAAGACCAAGAAGCCTTTATAAGTGGATTAAGAAAAATAGAAAGTCATCCACTTATTCAAGAATTAAAACAACAAAAGAGTCTTTATCAAAGTAGTTCTATAAACATTAACACTAATATTAGAGGAATAGATTTTATAGTAAAAGAAGGTCTTGTGAATTTAAATCTTTCTCATGAGTCACCAACATCTATCATCTTAACTCGTGATAGAAGTGAATATATTAGTTTAGATGAAACATTAGAAATTTTTAATGATAAGAGTATTGATGTAACCAAGCTACCAAAAACATTTCAACAAGCAGTTAATACAAGTGAAGTAAAGTATTTAGGAGAAGAAATCAAGCCATACAAGAAAGATGACTGTTTTAAAGTAGGAAGACTAATTTATAAAGATAAAATAAAATGCAAATTAAAAATATAAAAATTATTAGAATAATAATATAAAGTTATTATTCTTTTTAGTTGCAAAAAAATTCCTATAAACTTATAATTAACTAAAAGGAAGTGATAATATGAAAATAACATATGTAACAGGTAACTGGGCTAAAGTAGAAAGTGCAAAGCAAATACTTGAACCCTTAGGTATAGAAGTTGATAATGTTAAGATGGATACAACTGAAATACAAGCAAATACGGTTGAAGAAGTTGCTATGCATTCAGCAAAAGAAGCAAGTGATAGACTGAAATGTACTGTTTTAAAAAATGATACCGGATTATATGTAGAAGCACTAAATGGATTTCCTGGTCCTTATACTCATTATGTTGATGAAAAACTAGGTGAAGGTGGACTACTAAAATTATTAGAAGGTCAAGAAAATCGAAAGGCTTGTTTTATAGAAGCATTTGCTTATTGTGAATATAATCAAGAACCGATTGTTTTTAAATCGATAACAGAAGGTACAATTGCCTTAACTAAATCAGGAAACTATGGTTGGAGTTGGGACTTCATTTTTATACCTAAAGGAAAAGATAAAACTCTAGGTAATTATAACGATGAAGAAAGATTTCTACTATGGAATACTGATGCATATTATCAACTTGCAAAATACTTAAAAGAAAGGAATATAAAATGATAGAAATATTAAAAAAAGAAGATATTAGTTTATATAAAGAACTAATTGATGAGTGTTTTGATGGAAGTAATGATCTATCATACTATCAACAATATCAAGTAAATACTAATTATTTAATTTTTGTAATGAAACAAGATAATAAAATAATAGGAAGTATAACTGCTTATAAATTAGATTTATTTACCTTTTCTTTTCAACCAGCTTTAGAAATATTTAATGTTTGTGTGTTAAAAGAATATCGTAAACAAGAAGTTGGTAAAAAAATATTTGATGAAGTTATCAAGTATGCCAAAGAAAACAATTATAAATCAATGTGTCTAACTTGTTTAGATACGGCAATACCTGCTCATAAATTATATGAAAGCATTGGTATGAAGAAAACATCAAGTGTAAAGTACAATATGTACTTGTAGGAGAAAACATGGAATATAAAAAAACTTATGAAGATTGCATAACTAATTTAGCATGTACTATTCAAAAATACTTCGGTTTAAAATATAAACATAATACTATAAAAGAACTGGATACTATTTTAGAAAATAATGAAGTAGATAATATCATAGTTTTACTGTGTGATGGACTAGGTAGTAACTTGTTGAAAAGAACTTTAAAAGAAGATGACTTTCTAGTAAAAAACTTATTAAAAGAATATAATTCTGTTTATCCATCTACTACAACTGCAGCAACGTCATCAATGCTATCAGGCCTTAATCCTAATGAACATGGCTGGCTAGGTTGGGATTTATATTTTAAAGAAGAAGATAAAATAGTAACGATGTTTCTAAATACTTTAAAAGACACAAAAATAGAATATAGTAAAAAATCATTAGCAAAAAAGTACTATAACTATAAAAACATCCCAAATCAAATAAATGAGACAGGTAATTATTACTCGGCGGTATTATTTCCTTTTGGACCAAATGCTTATTTAAACTTTGATGATATGTTAGATAAGATATTATTAGAAACAAAGAAACATGGAAAAAAGTACATTTATGCTTACTATGATAATCCAGATCATATAATGCATCATACTGGGACAAGTAGTGAGGAAGCAATCGAAAATATCAAAATGATAAATCAAAAACTAGAAGTGTTTAGTGAAAAAATGTCAAACTCACTACTAATCATAACAGCAGACCATGGCCATCTTGATTCAGAACCAATTGTATTAAGTAATTATCCTAAAATATTTAATTTATTAGATAGAGATATTTGGTTAGAAGGAAGATTATGTGCTTTTAAAGTGAAAGAAGATAAACATTCAGAATTTGAAAAAGTATTTAATGAAATGTTTTCCAACGACTTTATATTAAAAACAAAGAAGGAAGTAATTGAAGAACAGTTATTTGGTACAGGAGAAAATCACCCTCTATTTGAACAGTCACTAGGAGACTACATCTCTTTAGCAACGTCTAATAAATATTTTGTCTATAATCAAAATAGCAAAGTATTTATATCAGCACACGCTGGTATAACAGATGATGAAATGAAAATTCCACTAATCAAAGTGTTAAAGAAATAAGGAGAAGTATGGAATATATAGAATATAATAATCAGTATGAAAAAGATGTAAAACTATTAATAAAAGAATTACAAGAGTATATTATTAGTATTGATAAAGATAATTTAAATATAATTACTGACAGTTATATAGACTTAGCACTCACTAATACTATAGAAGAAATAAAAAACAATCAAGGTAAAATGATTTTAGCAATAAAAGATAAAAACTGCATCGGCTTTATAGTAGGTATTATTACAAGGTATGATGAGTTAGATAAAGAAAGTTACAAGTGCCCAATAAAAGGTGAAATAACAGAATTAATTGTAACTAAAAAAGTAGAGGCACAAGGAGTAGGGACTAAACTAGTAGAGTTAATGGAAATATATTTAAAAGAACAAAACTGTCAATATATTGCATTAGATGTATTTTCATATAATGAACATGCAATTAATTTTTATAAAAAGAAAGGTTATCATAATAGATTAATAACTATGTTAAAAAAGGTGTAGTAATGGAACAAATATATAACAAATTAGTAAGAGATAAAATACCAGAAATAATAAAAAAGAATAATGAAGAACCTATCACCAGAGTGTTATCAGATCAAGAATATAAAAACTATTTAGAAATAAAAATATTAGAAGAACAAAAAGAAATAGTAGAAGCAACAGGACAAGATAGAATAGAAGAATTAGCTGATATGCTAGAATTAATAATAGCACTAACCGAATTAGAAGGAAAAACTCTAAATGACGTCATCAAAGTAGCTAAGGAAAAGAGCACTAAACGAGGAGCGTTCAAAGACAAAATATTTTTAGAAAAAGTTCTTACAAAATAAAAAAACAGAAAAAACTAAAAAAGGGGGAAATAATGGATTCTAAATATACTGTTTATAGACATATGAGTGAAGATGAATATATTAACATAGAAAAAAAAGGACTTGAAATTTTAGATAATAGTAATACGTGCCCTTTAAAATGTATTACAGAGTCTATAGTAAAAATATGCAGGTTTAATCCAAAGGTTCAAGTACATAAAAATATTATAGCCGAAATAAAATTTCAACCGGAATTTAGAAAAGTCTTGCAAAAAAAATCTATTTTTTTAAAAAGTGAACCTTTTGGTCATGCAGATAAT
>CAYJBD010000013.1:1117-10906 GCA_964368465.1 uncultured Muribaculaceae bacterium | reverse complement strand
TATATTAACCGAAATATTAATCTTAGATTGACTAGGATTTATTGATAGTGTATATTTTATGAAAGGAGTGAATATAATGATCAATTTAAATATAAACCGTACAGAAAAAGAAAAAGATAAAGTAGTAATAGAAGGTTCATTTTATAAGCCTTGTAGAACTACATATGAAACAGATACAAATATTCCTGAGGTAAACGATCCATTTATCTTTGTATTAGATGAAGATGGTAATTTTGGACCTATAAGGATGTCAGAGTTAGATAAACCGATAGAAGAAACTAAAACTTTCACTAAAAGTTTAAAAAGATAATCAAAAGCTATATAAAAAAAGTTGGCAAAGTTATAAATATATGCTATAATCATAAATAAGAAAGGAGCGGGAACTAAAAAGCCTGCTCTTTATAATTGGAAGGTGATAAAGTGAAAGAAGAAATTAGTCAATTAGTTGATAAAGAAATAAACTCTTTAGGACTAGTTGTAAGTGATGTCTTCATGGAAAAAGAAGATAATATGGAAAGTTTATGTATTGAGTTAGATAGTGAAGAAATAATCACATCTGATTTAATCACAGAAGCTACTAAGATAATTAATCCTATCTTAGATAAAACAGACTACGTAAAAGATGTTGATTATGTTGATATCTTTAGTAAAGTAAAGGGGAATGTATAAAATGCAAGGAAAAGAATTTTTAACAGCTTTAGAAAACATCGTTAAGGAAAAAGGAATTGATCCTGAAGTAGTATTCGATGCCATGGAAAATGGATTAACTTCTGCATATAAGAAAAACTTTAACTCTAAATCAAATGTTAAAGTAAACATTAATAGAGAAACAGGAGATATCAAAGTTTATTCATACTTAACTGTAGTAGAAGATGATTATTATGATCAAGAAGAAGAGTATGATGAAGAAGGAGAATTAATTGATTTAATGCACCCTGATACAGTAATATTCTTAAGTGAAGCAGTAAAAGAAAATAAACTAGCAGAAGTAGGACATACTATTGATACTGAAATCACACCAAAAGATTTTGGCCGTGTAGCAACATCAACTGCTAAACAAGTAGTAGTACAAAAAATAAGAGAAGCAGAAAGAAACAGCATGACTGAATTCTTTGCTGATAAACAAGATGAAATGTTAATTGGAACTGTACAATTAGAAGATACAGATAACTACTTTATCGATTTAGGTAAGTGTAATGGTATCTTACCTAAAAAAGAAATAATTCCAGGTGAGAAAATCGAAATGGGATCACAATTAAAAGTATATGTTACTAAAGTAGATAATAATGGAAAGAGTTTATTAGTTTTATTATCAAGAACACACTATGGATTCTTAAAAAGATTATTTGAGCTTGAAATTCCAGAATTACATGATGGAACAGTAATGTTATATTCAGTAGCAAGAGATGCTGGTGTAAGAAGTAAAGTAGCTGTTTACTCAGAAAACTCTAAAGTAGATCCAATCGGATCATGTATTGGTGAACGAGGAAGTAGAATTGCTACTATCATGAAAGAAATAGGAACAGAAAAAATAGATGTAATTAGATATGATTCAGATCCAGCTGTTTTCATCGAGAATGCACTGTCACCTGCTAAAAACTTAAAAGTAGTAATAACTGATGAGAAAAAACAAGAAGCATTAGTAGTAGCAGATGATGATAACTTCTCACTAGCAATTGGTAAAAAAGGACAAAATGCTCGTTTAGCTAGCAAATTAACAAGATATAAAATCGATATTAAAAACTATGAACAAGCAAGAGAAATGGGAATTAACTTTAAATAGGAGTAAGTATGAAACCAAGAAAAATTCCAATGAGAAGTTGTGTAGTAACTAGAGAAAAACTACCAAAACAAGAACTATTAAGAATAGTTAAAAATAATGAAGGTATAGTAATAGTCGATATTAGTGGTAAAGCTAATGGAAGAGGAGCCTATATCAAAAAAGATATAAGTATAATAGATAAACTTAAAAAATCTAATGCCCTAACTAGACATTTAGAATGCGAAATAGAAGAGAGTGTTTATGAAGAAATAAAAAGAGCAATAGAAGAATAAGTTTAAACATACTTAAAAAGAAAGAGGTGTTTAAAATGATGAGTATATTAGAATATGCAATTGATGTAAATAAAACTAATGAAGATATATTTGCGTTATGTGATAGTTTAAATATTAATTATGAAAATGAAGATACAATGTTATCAGATGATGATATTACCCTTTTAGATAACGAGATTCAAAATGGTGAAATAGAAAGTGTTGAAACTAATACTGACGAAGACATTTATGATGATGAACTAGATTTAAAAGTAGAACAAATAGTAAGTGATGCCAATATAGATATAGATACACCTGTAATAAAGGAAAAACTAAAATCTAAAGTAGATATACAAAGTGCTAAGAAAGATAGTTTTGCTAAAGACAGAAAAGCTATATATAAAAATAAAGAAAAATTAACTTCACATGATAGTGTCGTTCAAGAAGATGTTGTTTTTTACAAAGAAGGAATGAGTGTATCTGATTTAGCGGCTGCTTTAGAGGTAAATACTACTGAAATCATTAAGAAGTTAATGGGATTAGGTATTATGGCTAATCAAAATCAATCATTAGCATTAGATGTAGTTGAATTATTAGTAGTAGACTATAATAAAACAGTTAAGAATGAAGAAAGTGCTGATATTGCCAACTTTGAAAACTTTGAAATAATTGATAATGAAGATGATTTAACTGAGAGACCACCAGTTGTAACAATTATGGGTCATGTTGATCATGGTAAGACTTCACTATTAGATGCTATTAGAGAAAGTGATGTTGTTAAAGGGGAAGCTGGAGGAATTACTCAAAATATTGGAGCGTACCAAGTAGAGTGTAGTGGTAAAAAGATCACATTTATTGATACACCAGGACATGAAGCGTTCACTAATATGCGTTCACGTGGAGCAGCAGTAACAGATATCGTTATTATTATTGTTGCAGCAGATGACGGAGTAATGCCACAAACAAAAGAAGCAATTGATCATGCTAAAGCAGCAGAAGTACCAATCATTGTTGCTATTAATAAAATAGATAAACCAGGAGCTAATATTGAAAAAGTATTAACAGAGTTAGCTGAATATAACTTAGCACCTGAAAGTTGGGGAGGAGATACAATCGTTTGTAACATCTCTGCACTAACAAAACAAGGACTACCTGAGTTACTAGAAAATATTTTATTAGTTGCTGAAATGAAAGAATTAAAAGCCAATCCAAATAGATATGCATCAGGAATTGTCCTAGAATCAAGAATGGATAAACAAGTAGGAATAACTGCTAGTATAATTGTTCAAACAGGAACTCTACGTTTAGGAGATCCAGTAGTAGTAGGAACATCATCTGGGCGTGTAAGAACTCTTAAAAATGATAAGTTCGAAAATATTGTTGAAGCTCTACCTAGTACACCAGTTGAAATAACAGGACTTACAATAATGCCAGATGCTGGTGATAAGTTCATGGCTTTCGAAACAGAAAAAGAAGCAAAGACTATCGGTTTAGAAAGACAAACAAGAGCTAAAGAGCAAGATACTAATCGTACAGGTATGACTTTAGAAGAGTTATTTGGACAAATCAAACAAGGGGTTAAAGAAGTAAATGTAATTGTTAAAGCAAATGTTAACGGAAGTGCAGAAGCTGTAAAACAATCCCTTGAAAAGATTGATGTTGACGGAGTAGCAATAAGAATTATCCGTTCATCAGTAGGAGCTATAACTGAAAGCGATGTAACATTAGCAGGAGCATCTAATGCTATTATAATAGGATTTAGTGTAAGAGCAGATGTTAAAACAATAGAATTAGCTAAAGAACGTGGAGTAGAAATTAGAACATACGATATTATTTATAAAGTAATTGAAGATATGACTGCAGCTATGAAAGGTATGTTAGAACCAGAGTTTGAAGAAAAAATATTAGGAAATATTGAAATAAGACAATTATTCCACTTTTCAAAAGTAGGAACAATAGCCGGATGTCACGTTCTATCAGGATCTTCGAGAAGTAACAGCTTAGCCAGAGTTATTCGCGATGGTATTGTAGTATATACTGGTAAGATTAAAACTCTTCAAAGAGAAAAAGATCAAGTAAAAGAAGTTAAAAAAGATATGGACTGTGGACTTACATTAGAAAACTTCCAAGACTACCAAGAGAAAGATATTGTTGAAATCTATGAACTAGTTGAGGTGAAAAGATAATGAATAATGTAAAAGTAGAAAGATGGAATCAAAACTTCGTAAGAGAAATCAGTACTATTATCAATATGGAATTACAAGATGAAAATATTAAATTTGTAACAGTAACAGACTGTGAAATCACAAGTGATTATAGTCATGCTAAAGTATATGTAACAGTATTAGATGAATCTAAAAAAGAAGAAACACTAAAAGCTTTAAATAAAGCAAGTGCACATATTCGTAGTGAATTATGTCATCGTATTGAAATAAGACATACACCACAATTAAAATTTGTCTATGATGACTCAATTGACTATGGAAGAAAAATAGAAGATAAGATTAAAGCAATACATGAAAATGACGAGTAAATCGTCTTTTTTTTTTAACTAATTGGAAGAGAGTAATGCTAAGCTTGTGATGATACTTACTATCGCAGCACTTATTACGATTCCACCTCTAAGTTTATATTATTATGACGAAACATTAGTAATGACTATTATTTTTCCAACTGCAGGTTTTGCTCTAGTGACCGCATCATTTTGATCAACAAGTAAAGATTTACTAAAGGGAGGTATTTTATTTGGTTTAGCCTTTGGTGGACTTCCATGGTTCTTCTTTGTCTTTCCTGTTTTACAATTAGATACAATGTATATGATTACTTATATCATAGGAACAATTAGTATCATTACTATGATTGTATGTTTAAAATACTTACCTAAAAGAAATGAATATTGATTAAAAATGCAGGGCGTATTCAAGGATTAAAAAACTTTTTAGAAACAGTAGAAAAAGATAAACTAGAAGAATTAGTTGAACAAAATCCAACTTACTTTAATGATATTCTACCATATACTTATGTCCTAGGAATATCTAAAAAATGGATGACAAAGTTTGAAGGTATTACCACAGTACCACCTAGTTGGTATGGTGGTGTTGATACGACATTTAGTGTTGCTAGATTTGGAAGTTTTATGAATGACACAATTACTAGTACCGAAAAGACAACGACTTCACTACAACAATCTAGCGGTTCTGGAGGTGGCTTCTCAGGAGGAGGTTCCTGGTAAAACTCTAAAAAAAAACCTTATGTTTTTAAACATAGGGTTTTATTATGTAGTTTAATTACTTACTAACTTTTGTTAATACAGCAACATTCTCAGTAACTTTAACTTCTTCTTTGTTTAACACTGATAAAGGTATTCCCTTTTCAACTGCCAAAACCATAGTATTAACTAATACTTGAACTTTAATTGGATCTTCAAGTGTCGAAGCATCAATATCTTCAAAATCACCAGTTGTTAATAACTCACTGTAAGTATCGAAAAAATCATATCTTTTTCCACTTTCTCTTATTCCTTTAATAGTTCTATTATCGATATTCCAAAGCATAGTTTTAACTTCTTCATCACTAATTTCATTAGCTTCTTTAACGTTTAAGTAAGTACCTTGTAATAATGATAATATATCATTTTTAGTGACAAAACTACCAAACCTGTTAGAATAAGCATTGATTCCATGAGTTATATAACTCATAAAACGGTTATAATAACCACGTTCGGCTGTTTTTTCACCTTTAAGACCTTGAATTAAGTCATTTTTTAATTCAAATTTATTATCCGTTGGGACACTACTTACAAAAAAAGTAGCAGATTCTTCGATTTGTTGTGTAAATGTATTCTTTTTCATTAAATTGCCCTCCTCTTCACACGTTTGCAAATTATAACACACTTTATAATAATTGTCAAATCATTTATTACTTGGTATAATGTAAGAGGAGAGTGATTGAATGGGTGGAGTAATAGTAATTGATAAAGAAGAAGGTTATACCTCAAGAGATGTTGTCAATATTATATCCAAAAATATTGGTACTAAAAAAGTTGGCCACACAGGAACACTTGATCCCTTAGCAACCGGTGTTTTAGTAGTAGCATTCGGACAAGCTACTAAAATAATCGAATACTTAATGAGTGACGATAAAGAGTACATCGCAACTGTTAAAGTAGGTATTAAAACTGATAGCCTTGATATTGAAGGAACTATTTTAGAAGAAAAAGAACAAGTAATTGATAAAACAAAATTAAAACAAGTTATTGAGAGTCATCAAAAGACCTATTTACAAGAAGTTCCCAAGTACTCTGCAGTGTCCGTCAATGGTAAGAGACTTTATCACTATGCTAGAAATAATGAAGAAGTAGAACTACCTAAAAAAGAAGTTACTATTAAAGAAATTGAATTGTTAGAAATTACTAAAGATACTTTTACTTTTAAATGTAGTGTTAGTAAAGGGACATATATTAGAAGTTTAATTAGAGATATTTTAGAAGAACTAGATTTAATTGGGACTATGAGTGCTTTAAGAAGAACAAGACAAGGTGTTTTTACTTTAGAAACAGCTACTAAAGTAAAAGATAATAATTATCATATTATAAGTATAGAAGATGCACTCAGTTTTCCAAAGTTAATAGTAAACGAAGAAATAAAAAAGAAAGTGATGAATGGAGTAGCAATCGAAAATATAGATTATGATGACTATGTTCAAATATTGGATGAACAACATAATTTACTAGCTATTTATCAAAGACAAGATAATTTATTAAAAGCAAAAAAAGTTTTTACAAAGGAGGAGTAAATGGAATTAAAATTACATGCTATTTATAGACATTTTAAAGGTAATTTGTATTATATTGAAGATATTGTCTATCATAGTGAAACTGGGGAAAAAATGGTGTTATATCGAGCTTTATATGGAGAAAGAAAATTATGGGTAAGACCTTATGATATGTTCCTAGAAAAAACTGATAAAGAAAAATACCCAAATATAGAACAAGAATATAGATTTGAATTACAAGATAAATAAAGGAGAAATAAATGAAAAAATTATTATTAATATTAGTAGGAATATTATTCCTAACAGGATGTAGTGAACCAATAGAATTAGATTTAGAAGAAGTAGAAAGTAGAGTAGATGCTCTAACAACAGATGTATTCAGTATTCAAAGTATTAATTATGAAGATATGATCGAATATGATGAAATGTCATTTGTTTACGATTATGATTTCCAAACAGTATTCGGATTAGATAGTAATCTAGTAGAAGAATATAATGTTATGTTTAATGAAGAAACAAAACAACTATTAGCAATATTTAAACCAGTAGAAGATAAAGAAGAAGAGTTTAAAACACAATTCAGTGCTTTTACAGATACTTTATATAATGTATCAAATGCTGAACATCAAGGATATTTAATCTATGTTTTATCAAAAAACAATGATTCAGTAATAGAGCAAATAAGAAAAGTAAAAGAACCACTATTCCCACCAATGTCTAAAGTAGAAATAGAATCACTTGAATTAATTATAGGACTTACTACTGAAGAAGTAGATGAAATACTAATGAAAACACCAATGCTAATGACTAACGCCGCTACATATATTATTGTAAAACCTTCTGAAGGAAATGAAGAAGCAGTTGAAGAAAAACTAGATCAATATATGAGTGACTTAGAAGAAAACTGGAAAACTTATTTACCAGAACAATATGAATTAGTAAAAGATAGAATGAAAGAAGAATTGGGAGAATACTTAATCTATATTGTATCAGATGATAATGAAAAAGTATTAGAGGCAATTAAAAACTAATGGTTTTTAGTAGCATCCCTTTTCTTTTTTTCTTTCTACCAATATTTTTAGGATTATATTTTCTATTACCTAAGAAAAATATAATTCTTTTAATAGCTAGTTTAATCTTTTATGCTTGGGGAGAACCAATATATATATTATTAATGATTTTCTCAAGTATAACTGATTATACATTAGGAAGATTAATTGAAAAGAAAAGACAAAAAAGATATTTAGTCATTTCCATTATAATTAACCTAGCATTACTATTCTTTTTCAAATATATTGATTTCTTTATTGGAAATGTAAATAATTTATTAAGTATAAATATTCCTCTATTAGAATTAGGTTTACCAATAGGAATAAGTTTCTTTACGTTCCAAACAATGAGTTATTCAATCGATGTTTATAGAAAAAATATAAAAGCCGAGAAAAACTTTTTAAATTTCATGATGTATGTATCGATGTTTCCACAATTAATTGCTGGGCCAATCGTTAGATATATTGATATATCAAAAGAGATAAATAATAGAAAACCTAAAATAAAAGAAGGAACAATTAGATTTTTAAATGGATTGTTTAAAAAGGTCTTACTTGCTAATAATTTAGGTTTATTATTTACACTTTTAACTAGTACAACCGAAATTTCAGTTTTAACATCTTGGTTAGCTGCTATATCTTTTACATTGCAAATTTATTTTGATTTCTCAGGATACAGTGATATGGCAATAGGTCTAGGTAAGATATTAGGATTTAATTATCCAGAAAACTTTAATTACCCATTCATTGCTAAAAGTATTACAGACTTTTGGAGAAGGTGGCATATATCTTTATCTTCATGGTTTAAAGACTATTTATATATACCACTAGGAGGAAATAAGACAAATGCTCTTAGAAATATAATAATCGTTTGGCTATTAACTGGTTTTTGGCATGGTGCAAGTTGGAATTTTATTATCTGGGGATTATATTTCGCTGTTATTTTAATAATAGAAAAATACATCTTAAAAGATTTTCTAGCTAAAACACCAAGTTTATTTAAACATATTGGTACGGTAATACTCATCATAATAAGTTTCTATATTTTTGCTTTTGATAATATGAATGACTTTATTACTTTTATCCCTACCTTATTTGGAATTGGAACAACATCTTTTATTGATGACACCTTCTTATTTTATTTAAGTAGCAATATTAGAATAATAATAATAGCTATAGTTTTATCAACACCAATACTAAAAGGAAGGATTAAATATAACTGGATTATAATAATTACTTATATCATTTTATTCATACTAACAGTAGCATTCTTAGTAAGTGACACCTATAATCCATTCTTATATTTTAGGTTTTAATATGAAAAAGATTACTATAATTATTACCACAATAATATTACTACTTACCATCTCTTTCTTTATAATTCCTAAACAAACTTTTAGTAATAATGAAAACAGATATTTAGAAACATTTCCAGAGTTTACTATTGATGACTTAATAAGTGGAAATTATATAGAAGATGTAGAAAACTATTTAACTGACCATTTCCCACTAAGAGATATTTTTATGGGTATTAAGACAATGGCTTTATTGTTAACTGATCAAAAAGAAATAAATGATGTTTATATAGGAGAAGATGAATACTTGTTTTTAAAAGATCAAGGCCATGACAAAACAGAACAACTAATAGAAGTATTAAATAACTTTTCTATTATTAATACAGGTAAAACACAATTGTTATTAATTCCATCAAGTGGCTTGATAAATGCTGATAAATTACCAGAAAACATTACTTATCAACAACAAGAAGAAATAATTGAATATATTTATGAAAATATCAACATCGATGGAATAAATGTTATATCAAGCATAAAAGAAGGTAATAAAGACTATCAAATGTATTACAAATTAGACCATCATTATACAACGTTTGGTGCATACTATACATATTTAGAATATTGCAATAAAAACAACT
>CAYJBD010000013.1:0-1107 GCA_964368465.1 uncultured Muribaculaceae bacterium | reverse complement strand
CTTAGTACCAGTAGAACAAGACATCAAAGAAATAACTAACAACTTTAATGGAACCTTGTATTCAAAAAGTAATATTTATTACTATCAACCAGATAAATTACATAGTCAAGAAATAGAACAAGAGTTAATAGTAAAGTATAATGATAAAACTACAAATACTATCTATTTTGACGAACACCTAGATACAAAAGATAAATATAATTATTTTTTAGATGGAAATCATCCCTTAATGACTATAGAAACAGAAGTAGCAAATAATGAAGAAATATTGATAATCAAAGACAGTTATGCTAATAGTTTTATTCCCTTTATAACTAATCATTATAAAAAGATTCATGTAATTGACTTAAGATATTATAACTTAAAGGTTACTGATTATATAGAAGAGAATAACATAACTAATACTCTAATATTATATGGAATAAATGATATAGATACAGATGTTGGTATATATAAATTAAACTAATCATATTAAACAAAAATTGACAATAGACTAACTATATGGTATAATGTAGAACATATTTCAAAGGGGGAATAACTATGAAGACAAAAAATAATATCAAAAATCAAGCAGTTGCTAAATATCAACATGAACAATATCTTAAGTGGTATGACAATAATTTAAAAACAATTGATAATGCAATCATTGCAACTACTAAAGAACATGGATTTGGATATGCAGTTAATGCAATGGTAGTTTACATGGAACATGGTGATAACACTCGTGTTTCCAATACAAATAAAGAACAAGAAAAGTTATTAATGGTAGAAAAAAGGTTATGTGAAAGCTTCATTCGTACAGAATTAGAAGTAGAAGAAAAAGATCAAAACTTAGCAGAAGTAACAAGAGATTATGCTACAAAAGTGATTCACTCATATTCTGATAATCAAGAAACTAAGGTATATTTTAAATAATATATCTTTTTTTTTATTAAAAACTTGCCAAAACACTGAAAGTATAGTATATTATTAGTGCTTACCACATCGTGGTACAAAATGTCTTCCGACTTTGTACTAGGTTGTAGGTGAATTAAATAAAGAAAGGAAGAATTAAAAATGGCATTAACAAAAGAAAGAAAAGATGAAATAGTTAAGAAATTTGCTAAG
>CAYJBD010000012.1:0-12080 GCA_964368465.1 uncultured Muribaculaceae bacterium | reverse complement strand
GAATAGAAGGAATAGGTCTATACATGTTAATACTACCTACCTTTATGCTTCTAATAGGCTTAACTCAATTTGGTTTCCCCATTGCTATTTCTAAACTAGTATCAGAAGATAAAAAAAATAATAAAACTCTTCTTTTTTCTTTATTACCAATTTCTTTTATTATAAATATTATAATTATTTTAATTGTTATTATCTTTAGTCCAATTCTTGCTAATGATTTATTGAATGAACCAAGAACTTATTATCCTCTTCTAGCAATCTCAGTAGTATTACCTCTTACTAGCCTATCAGGAATGTTAAGAAGTTACTTCTTTGGTAAACAAAGAATGCTACCTCACGTTATATCTAATGTTACAGAAGATATTATTAGATTAATATTAATTATTATTGGAGTACCTATTTTTATAAGTAATGGTGTCGAAGTTGCTGTTACTTTTGTCGTACTAACTAATATAGTAAGTGAATTAACTTCTATTTTAGTATTATTTTTCTTCTTACCTAAAAACTCAAAAGTAAAAAAAGAAGAACTAAGAGGTAATAAAGAATATCGAAAAGAAGCTCTTTCAATAAGTATTCCTAGTACTACAAGTAGATTAATAGGAGCTTTTGGTTATTTCCTTGAGCCTATTATATTAACTAGTATACTAATTTATTTAGGTTATGATAATAACTATATAATAACTGAATATGGTATTTTATCAGGTTTTGTTATACCAATTTTACTACTCCCTTCTTTTTTTACTTTAGCAATATCCCAAGCACTTCTACCAGTAGTAAGTAAAGCCCATAGTAATAACAATAAACTCTATACAAAGAAAAAAATAAAACAAGGAATATTCTTTTCTCTATTAGTAGGAATACCTTCTACAATATTATTTATTATGATACCAGAAGTTTTCTTAAAGTTGATTTATAATACAACTGAAGGATCAAACTATTTAAGAATAATGGCCCCATTATTTATACTTTTATATTTCCAAGCACCATTATCTAGTAGTATAGACGCTATGGGACAAAGTAAAAAAAACTTACATATCACTATAACAGGTGTAATTATTAGAGTTACAAGTTTAACTATCTTTACATTTATGAACATAGGTATGTATAGTCTTATAATTAGTAGTACTATAAGTATAATAATAACTACTTATCTAGAATATAAAACAGTAAAAAAGTTATTAAAATAATATAATTCCATAAAAACAGCAAACAAAAAAAATTAGTCCAGTACAACGGACTAACTTTTTACTTACACTTTTCTTTCTCATATATTTCAAGTGCCACTTCAAGTTTTTCTTTCAGTACTTGTTCAAGCATCGATATATTAACAATTGTCTTACTAACTGAATTATTAATATCAAGAAGCTCCTTACTACATTTAGACTTATGAATAGCTGCTTTTACTTTCTCACTTTCACACTCTATTAACTTAGCAAGAGCATTTTCAATTAAAGCAACACTTCTTACGACCTCACATAAACTACCATTTAGATTACAAGGACCATCATCACACTCAATATCCACACGACACTCCCCATCTAATACAATCTCACAACAGTTTTTCTTAGGAGTAGTTTTATCGTAAGTATATAAATAATTATATGAATTGTTTTTATTAGCCAATACATGCACCCCCTTATTAGTATCAAAAATAGCACTAGCAGTAACTCCATCATCTATATGTCTAGTATTAACTAAATTACCATTAGTAGTTACTTTACTCATAAAACTTGACCCATTTTGGTTATAAGCTACTAAAAGATTATTATCGACTAACCCCAAAGCATTAATATCAGGGCTAGTAGTAGAAATAGCATAAGGTCTCCTACAACTACCACTAGTAATAGTAGATGTATTTGTATTACTAATACTATCTAAACTAGTAGGATTAACCTCATCTTTAATAAAATCCCCTTGATTATTAACTGAGAAAACCTTATCAGTATGTGCTACAAATATTTTAGATAAATCAGGGTCATACGCAATTCCCTTAATATTATTAATATATTTATCACTTGGAACATTTAAAGGAACTTGATCAACTTCATTCAAATCAGAGTCTAGTACATAAAGATTACTATTATCATCATTTTTACTAACAAAGTATCCTCCATTTGGACACACTGAATAATTAGAATAATTAACCAATACTGGATTATTACAAATATTTTGTAACTCGCTATCACCGTTAGAACACACATCACTAAACGCTTCTTTCTTAGGTGAATATAAATTATTAGCAAGAATATTAGTTTCTGAATTTCTATCAGTATAAGAACACATGTTTTTTTCATTCATCTTTCATCACAATCTATTATATGCAACTTAAATAGAGATAGTTATAACTATCACAAATAAAACATTTTCATATAGTAAAACGAAAGGAGAAAACATGAACGAAAAAACATATTACCCTACTCGATGTGAAGTTATCAACGAAATAATTTCATCTGTCGCTGACGAGCAAACAAGCTTAGCTAGAATTTTAGAAGTAGAAGCTGAAAAAATAAAAGCCGTTATTAGTACAACAAAAAACACTAAAGATTTACTAGATACTAATAGATCTGTACAAAATATGATAAATGCTGTTACTAGATTAGAATTAATTTTATCGAGTAAAATAGATTTATTTCAAGACTGTCTATGTGTTGGCTGCACAAATCAAGAACAAGGCTACTCAATCACAGACATAATTGTCGAAACAGAAAACGGTGGTCGCATCGTTAAAGGATCATCTCAAACAGAATTTGGTTACTACCATGGAACAACAGATGCCGTATTAAAAATTATAACTGAACCAGAAACACAAGTTATTTTAAAAAGTGAATTACCTACTAACTGGAAATACGAAAACAATAGATTATATATTCCTCTAATCACGGACTGGACTAGAAGTTATTATATGACATTTACTGTTGGTACAGGTGACACTACTTACGACATTACTTTGACAACATATGTGTAAACGCCGATACAACAAATTATAAAGTACATATTATAAGTTAGAAGGAGGTGACAAAATGAATCAAAAAGATCAATACAAATTAAATTTTAGTGAAGAAATCATCTTAGGAGAGTTAGAAGAATTTTATCAGGAGATAGAACTTGAAGAAACACCCGAGATAGTCTCTGGAATAATAAGAGGTAGAGTTGAAGATGCTACTGGATCAGATATGGAAAATGCAACTGTCAAAATTTTCGATACTGATTTTAATCCTATCAAGCATACTATGACTAACGCTGATGGTAACTTCACTTTCCAAAATATTCCAATAGGTGAATATATTATTTATGCTGTTAAAGATGGATATACAATGTCTACTAAACGTTCACTTACATTTACAGGAAGTGACATCAATTTAGCAGACTTAGTAATTACAGTAGATTCTGAATATATTAAAGGTAATATTTATGGATATGCATACGATGATAACGGACATGCTTTTGATGGTGCTATTATAAGATTATTAAATGGTGCAGGAGCTACTGTATCAGAAACATTTAGTGCAACAGACGGAGAATATTTCTTCTCTAAAGTAGATGCTGGTAGTTATACAGTTACAGCGATTGCAGATGATTATGATGTTTACACACCATATCCAGTAGAAGTAGCTAACAGCACTAACACACAACTAGATGTTTACTTAAATAAAGTAACTCAAGCTAAAGAAGGAACAATTAATGGTGTTATAATAAATAAAATAAGAAAAACACCAATCGTTGGTGCCACAGTAGGATTATATGAAGTAGTAGGAGTTGGTGAGGAAAAATCGCTAAGACTACGTAAAACATGTAAAACAAACAATGAAGGAAGATATTTCTTCGGAGTTGTACCAGAAGGAAAATGGGTAGTAAAAGCAAAAGCTACTATCACAGCTTAATAAAACAAAAAAGGACAGTTATTACTGTCTTTTTTATTGTAAAAAATTATTTACTTCTTCCACTGTCTTATCAAAATCATCATAATTAGTATTGAACCAATTAACATCTAATTGATGATTAAAGAATGTATATTGTCTTTTAGCATATCTTCTAGAATTTTGTCTTATCTTATCAAGAGCCTCTTCCATTAAAATACTCCCATCAAAATATTCATATAATTCTTTATAACCTATACCAGTATAAATAGCTTTAGTATGAATATTTCTATCATACAAAGACTTAGCTTCTTCTACTAATCCATCTTCACACATAACACTAACTCTTTTATTAATAATATTATATAAATTATCTCTATCAGTAGTAAGACCAATCACATCAAAATCATATAACTTATCATTACCAGTTTTATTAAGTTCCTGCTCATCTTCTAATTTATTAAGTAATCTAACTAATCTTTGCCTATTATTAACATGAACATCATGTTCAACACCATAACTATTTATTTTAGAAAGTATTTCCTCATTACTAAACTCTTCATATAAAGAAGAACTCTTATTTTCTTCAAAACAATAATTATACAAACAAGCTTTAATATAAAGACCAGTACCTCCTACTAATATAACCTTCTTACCACGACTAATAATATCTTCAATCACTCTTCTAGCATCCCTTTGATAATCAAAAACAGTGTAATTAGTATTAACATCTACTATATCAAAAAGATGATGAACAATCTCCTCTTTTTCCTCTTCTTTAATTTTAGCAGTTGCAATATCTAATTCCTTATAAACTTGCATACTATCTGCATTAATAATCTCAGCATCAATTCTTTTAGCAAGTTCAACACTAAGTTTAGTTTTACCTACACCAGTAGGTCCTACTATTACAATAATATCCTTCATTAATTCATCACCCTTTTAAATAGCCTTTCTAACTCATATTTGCTATAAGTAATAATTACCGGTCTACCATGAGGACAATTAAAAGGATTCTCACATTCTCTTAACGTATTAAGTAAATAAGTCATATCTTCCATCCCTAAATGTCTATTAGCTTTAATGGACATCTTACAAGCAATAGTAGCAGCTGTATAATGAACAAATTTAGACATATCAAACTCTTCTTCACTACTAAGTAACTCAAATATTCTCATAATAGCTTCCTTTTCCCTATCAATAGGAATCCACAAAGGATGCTCCCTAACTACTAACGTATTAATACCAAACTCTTCTATTTTAAAATTAAGACTTTCTAACAAAGAAAACTTTTCTTTTATAACAATAAACTCATTAGTAGGTAATTCTATTGAAATAGGTACGATTAAAGTAGAAACTAATGTATTAGGATTAGTCATTTCCCTCATAACCTTTTCATAATTAATTCTCTCAGCTGCTGCATGTTGATCGATAACAAACATACCATCACTATTCTCAGCTATTATATAAGTGCCATGTATTAATCCAACAGGAATCATTTCTTTTATTCTAACTTCTTCTTCCTCTTTAACATCAAAATTAAATGTAATTTCTTCACTGCCATCCTCTACTTCTTTATCATTTATAATCTCTTCATTAAAAACAGGTCTATTAATAACAGGAACACTCTTACTAACTTCAGGAATTAAAGTCAAAGAAGACAATTTCTTATTAAAAATATCTCTTATTAAATCTTTTAACTCCATAAACTTAGAAAACTTAATATCCATCTTTTGAGGATGTATATTTATATCTACTAAAATAGGATCAACATAAATATTAAGTACCACAACAGGAAACTTATCAGGAGGCATATACTTATGATAAGTATCAATAATAACTTTATTTAATTCATTATTCTTAACATATCTACCATTAACAAAAGTAATAATACTATTACGATTAGATCTAAATACTTCAGGATAACTAATATACCCACTAACCTCATAATCATCATTATCACCATCAATTAATACCATTCTCTTCGAAATATCAACACCATATATATCATGAATAACTTTTAATAGTTCCCCATCACCAGAAGTATTAAGTAATACATTACCATTATTTGTAAGAACAAACTTAATATCACATCTAGTCAAAGCCATATTATTAATATAATTAACAATATAAGATAATTCCACATTAAGCTGTTTTAAATATTTAAGTCTAACCGGAGTATTGTAAAACAAATTACTAACTCTAATTGTAGTACCCTTTCTTAGTTCTGAAGAAGTTTCAGTCTTTAAAATTCCTCCTTCTAGTTCTATCATTGTACCATCATTACCATCAGAAGTTTTTAATAAAACTTTAGAAACCGCAGCAATCGAAGGAAGAGCTTCACCTCTAAAACCTAAAGATTCAATATGAAACAAATCTTCAAAATTAATTAATTTACTAGTAGCATGTCTTAAAAAACAAGTTTTAGCATCCTCCCTACTCATACCGATTCCATTATCAGTAACGGTTATTTCTCTAACACCTGAATCAAGTAAATCAATCTTTATTTCACTACTACCAGCATCAATACTATTCTCTACTAACTCTTTAACAACATTCATTACTTTTTCGATAACTTCTCCTGCTGCAATCTTATTAGCAAGATTCTCATTCATTACTTTTATCTTAGACATACCATCACCACCATAGTCAAATTTTAACACAAAACAAAGAAAAAGTCATTAAAAAAGACCTTGTAATAATTTACAAAGTCTATCTTATTTCAATTCCTATAATCTTAGAAAAGTCAATTTCAATACGATAAGTAAAGTAACTAAAGTCATCACTTGCTAACTCACTAATTGTATAAGGTATTTCAACTGTTTCATCATCAAGTATAATTACCAAAGATATATCTTGTTTTAGCAATAATGAATCAGTAATATTAGTAATTTTAATATTAATATCATTTGCATCAGTATTATTACTAAAGACAAAGTCAGTAAACAAATATTTATTATCAAAAATTATTTCTAAAGGAATATTACCATTTTCTTCATTAGTAAATAATTCTTCTTTATATTCATAAATAATGTCATCAGCATTATTAGTTTCAAAAAAGTCAAATGATAAAAGGATACCAAGAGAGATAATTATCAGTCCAACTATAATTAAAATCAAAGCTATTAATTTCTTTTCATTCATTTTATCTCCTATCTATTAGTACATATTGAAGGTAAGTCAATATCAAAAGTACAATAAGGAGGATTTTTACCATAAGCTAAGTATAATTGATTACCGAGATGTTTGCCTCCTGTATTATATCCATAGACACAATAATTTATTGGTCTATAACCACCCGCAAAACTAGCATCAGCCCATACATAAACTTCTCCACATACAGAACAAACTTCAGGTCGAACTACATTATAATCATTCAATTTATAATTACTACTACCACAATTATTTTTTAGGTACGTATTAAAATACGTATGATCAACTAAACAATTTTCCGTTGGAATACAGTAAGGCCAACCAACACCTGGAGTATGCGCATGTTTTACATCTCTTGTTTCAGTCCTATTATATGAACAATATTGTCCATTATAATTAGAATAATTACTACACACTCTTGTATCAGGATTTTCACTCCACGGAATAGGTCTAGGGTTAGGAACAGTCCATGCCCCACAACTCACATATGTTGATGAACAACAAGTTTGCGTGTTACACGATGCACTTTGAGAACTACTTCCACAAGAACCACCAACATATTTATCAGTATAAGTAACAGTACGATATTTAAGACCACCACCACAACTTGCAGTACAATTACCATAAGCACTATACGATACATTAGTACTAGAACATCTTAAATATAATTGATAACTTTGTATTAACTCTCTACTAGTTCCTGAAGCTGATACAGTTAAAGAAAAAGTTAAGTTAGCTCCATTAGTAGTAAAACCATAATTAGCTAAATTAATAACAATATCTGTATTAACAGCACCACTATAAATAACAGTATTATTCGCTTTAATTACCATAGAAGTTCCACCTGAATTAGTAAATCTAAATCTAACACTTGTACCATTATAACCAGATGTCGTACTAATCGCAGTAAAGTTAGAAATAGTAACACACGTTTGTGTATTACAAGAAGTAGACTGAGAAGTAGTAGAACAGACATTACCTAAATATTTATCAGTATAAGTAACAGTTCTATACATAAGCCCTCCACCACAAGTTTTAGAACAACTACCATAAGTACCATAAGAAACATTTGTACTAGAACAACTAGAATATAATTGGTAATTACTAGTTAACGATTTACTAGAACCAATAGTAGACACTGTCAAAGTAAATACTAAATCAGCTCCATTAGTAGTAAAACCATAATTAGCTAAATCAATAGTAATGTCTGTATCAACAACTCCACTATAAATAATTGTGTTATTTGCCTTAATAATCATTGAAGTCCCACCAGTACTAACATGTCTAAATCTAACATTTGTACCATTATAACCAGCAGTTGTACTAATTGCCGAAAAATTAGAAACACTAACACAAGGATGCGTATTACAAGATTTAGTAGCAACCGTTGTTCTAGCAGGACAACTATTACCACTTTTAGTATCTTCATAAAAAGTTTCTTGTGTCGAAAAACCTCCTCCACAAGTCTTTGTACAATCAGACCAAGAAGATTGACTAGTAGCAACTAAGTTATCAACACATTCATTATATAAATTATATGTAAACTCATCACTAATAACATTACCAATATGATCTCTTAAATAAAGATAAACTTTTATACTACTACCATCTAATTTAATATTAGAATTATAATCTGTAAGATTCATGGTAAAAGTAGTATCAATATTTTCCCAATCACTCTCATTAATAAAACTACCATCACCTTTGTCAGTCAAACTAATATACATATCAGTTCCAAAAATCTGATCAAAACTAACTTCAACTGTAGTAGCATTATAATCATCTTCTGTTGATTTAACGTAGAAATTACCAATATATAAACAACTTTCTTCTCCTTCCTCACCACAATTCAAATCAGAAGTATCACTAGTATATTCACTACACTTCAAGTAAGCATCATATTGATAATCTCTATCTAAAGGATTACCCACTCTTAGAATTCTTACATAACTATTTTCATAATCACATAAAGTACCATGTTCATCTGGATCAATAACATCTGGTAAGTGACCAGTTTCAACTAAAATTCCTAATGGTACTTTAACAACTTCACTATTATTAAGTTTATTTTCAAATTGATCAAAAGTACTATTACCATTACCCGCTAGATTAGCAAGCAAATAATCATTTGCTGCTACTTCCATTGAATCTTCTAAAGAGCTAAAAGTCCCTTCTCTAGAAGATGTAAAAAAATTAATATATAAAGGAACTGCAACAGATACCAATATTCCTAATATTACTATTACTACCAAAATCTCAGTTAATGTAAATCCCTTTTTATTCATATCATAACTCCTCTAAATAACTTTTTAAATTACTAGCAATTTCTTTATTATTTAATATATCTTCTAATTCTTCAAGTGAAGCTTCTTTTATTCTTTTTAATGACCCTAATTTCTTAAGCAATTCTTTTTTTCTAACTTCCCCAATACCTGGAACTACATCTAATAAACTAGCAAGAGAACCCTTACTCTTAATATTACGATGATATGTAATAGCAAATCTATGTACCTCTTCTTGTATTCTAGTTAAAAACAAAAATAATTTACTAGAAGAACTAATCTCTAACTCATTACCATATTCATCTATAATACTACTAGTTTTATGTTTCTTATCTTTAACAAGTCCTATTAAAGGAACATTAATATTCAAAGAATTTAAAACTTCTTTAATAGCACTAATCTGTAATATACCACCATCTACTAATATAACATCAGCACCCACTTCTTCATTCATCAAAACTTTATAATACCTTCTATAAATAACTTCCCTCATAGCCGATAAATCATCTTTAACATCACAAGAAATTTTATATTTACGATATTCATTCTTATTAGGAATAAAATCCTCATATAAAACCATCCCACCTACATAAAAAGTTCCAAATAAATGTGAATTATCATAAGCTTCCATTCTTGTAACATTATCAAGTTTTAATAATTTCTTAAGCTCATTAAGTGCCTCTACCCTAACAGAATCATCTTCTTTTAATTTAGTTAATTCATCCTGTAGTTTAATTTTAGCATTTTCCCAAGAAATATCAAGTAGTTTTTTCACTTTTCCTTTAGTTGGACTAGAAACTTTTACACTTAAGTATTCACTTATCAAAGTACAATCTAGTTCTTTAGGTACAATTAACTCTTTAGGTAGTATATAATTTTTATCATAAAATCTAACAATATACTCTAAAATAGTCTCATCACCATCTAAAACAGAATTAAAAATATCTGTATGTTGACCAAATAACAAACCATTTCTAACAAAGAAAACTTGTGCACAAATATAATTATCTTCTTTATAATAATTAAATAAATCAAAATTATCATTATTATTTAAATCTATTTGTTGCTTTTCCATTATCTTATCAATATCTTCAATCATAAGTTTTAATTCATGAGCTTTTTCAAAATTAAGACTATCACTAGCTTTAGTCATATCTAAAACTATTTTATCCCTAACTATTTTAGCATTACCCCTTAAAAAAGAAGTAATCTCATCATTCATATTATCTATAATAGAACTATCTATATCTTTAACACAATAACCTAAACACTCATGTATATGATAATAAAGACACAACTCTTTAGGTAATCTCTCACACTTACGAAGTGGATACATTCTATTTATTATTTCCACTACTTTTCTAGCTGCATATCCATTAGGAAAAGGTCCAAACAAACGATTCTTATTACGTTTACGATTAATATTACGAACTACTTTCACTCTAGGATACTTCTCATTAGTAAACTCTATATATGGATAACTCTTATCATCTTTAAGTAAGATATTATACTTAGGATTATACTTTTTAATTAAAGTAATTTCTAATATTAAACTCTCTAACTCACTAGAAGTAACAATATATTCAAAATCAACTATATCATTAACAAGCATTAATGTCTTACCAGTAACTCTTCCCGTAAAATAACTCTTCAAACGATTATTTAAATCTTTAGCTTTACCTACATATATAATAATACCATCTTTATTTTTAAATTGATAACTACCAGGTAAATGTGGAACTCGACTTAACTTATCCTTAAACATAAATCACCTATATTAAAGATTTACGTACATAACTATCTATATCTTTATCATGATATATATCTAGTACACACTTATCAGTTATTTTAATAAACCCAAGACCAGTAACAACCAAATCTTCATGATATTTAACATCGACACTTTTCTTTGATAAATCTTTTAAATCATTATTTCTCTCACCAACTAATAAACGTTTGATTTTCAAGTCATTAGAAACATATAATGTGAAACTATTTCTTTCTCCTTCAATATAATCAATACGTAAAAAGTTCTCAATAATAACACTTTGTCCCTTTTTAACTTGATAAGTTTTCGGCTTAATCTCTTTCTTAGGACTAATCTTTTTAAGTTGTTTATCACTTATAAAATTAACTAAACTATTACTAGATATTAAACCTGGTGTATCTATAATTGTTAAGTTTTTATTTATTACTATCTCTAATTTATCTAAAGTAGTCGATGGCATAGCTGAAATAGTAAGTTCTTGTTCATAATCAGCATAATTCTTAATAAGTTGATTAATCAAACTACTCTTACCTACATTAGTATGACCTACAACATAAACATTCTCACTAGTTTGATGTTTCTTAATCTTTGAAAGTAATAAATCAATATTATAATTCTTATTAGAACTAATAATAACTATATCAGCAAACTCATATTCAAGTTCTTTAACATACTCTATAATTTTCTTCTCATTAACAGATTTAGGCAAAACATCTAATTTATTAATAACCAAAATCATCTTATTATTCAAATATTCTTTAATAGATTTAATATTAGTTTCTAAGTTTAATATATCAACTATAAATAATACTAAATCTTTTGTCTTATTAACTGATTTCAAAATTTCTAAATAATCTTCATTAGTTTTAGATACAACTTTGTATTCACCATAATTTTTAAGACGAAAACATCTTTGACATAAATCATTTTCTAAACTTGTTGTATATCCATCATTTAATATATTCTCATCTTGTAGTAAAACACCACAACCTAAACAATATTTTTCTTTACTCATAATAT
>CAYJBD010000011.1:0-12844 GCA_964368465.1 uncultured Muribaculaceae bacterium | reverse complement strand
CATTTTCCTTAACAGTTCTAGTCATAGGTCCTAGTTGATCAAGACTTGATCCAAAGGCTACTACTCCAAAGCGAGAAACTCTTCCATAAGTTGGTTTCATACCTACTATTCCACAGTAACTAGCGGGTTGTCTAATAGATCCACCAGTATCACTTCCTAAAGATAATGGAGTAATTCTACTGGCAACAGCACAAGCGCTTCCACCAGAAGAACCTCCTGTTACTAATGATTTATTATGAGGATTAAGAGGTGCTCCAAAGTAACTAGTCTCACTAGTTGAACCCATTGCAAACTCATCCATATTAGTCTTACCAATAATAATCATATGTTTAGATTTAATTTTCTCAATAACTGTCGCATCATAAATAGGAATAAAATTACTAAGTATTTTAGAACCACATGTTGTTAATAAATCTTTTGTAACTATATTATCTTTAATAGCAATAGGGATTCCAAATAATAAATTAGAATCATCAAAAGGAATATTTTCTAATGCAATGGCTTCTTCAACCGCAGACTCTTTATTAAGAGTAATAAAAGCATTTAAGTCAGTATTAGCTTCTATTCTTTCAAAACATTCATTTACTAAATCAATTGGTTTAACAGTACCATCTTTTAATAAACTATGTATTTTTTCTATTTCTAAATCTATATATTTACTCATTTATCATCACCGGTACCTTTATGAAATTACCTTCTTTAGAAGGAGCATTCTTCATTATTTCAGCCTCACTAAGACTTGGTCTTTCTTCATCTTCACGTAATAGACATTCATGACTAATAGGACTTATTAAAATCTCTTCATCATTATTAACAACCTCTTTAATCTTATCTACTTCAGACATTAAAACACCTAGTTGTACTTTATACTTTTCTATATCACTATCACTTACTTTTATTCTAGCAAGATGGGCAATATGTAATACTTCTTTATCAGTTAATATTTTACTCATATAATATCTCCTTTTTATAATATATATTATAACAAAAAAATGCCAAAAAGGCATTAAAATATATTAATTGTTATATATTCTTTTATATTAGATTTATGGTACTAAAGTAATTCTAAAGCTACCTGTATAATTAGTAATAGTCGCACCTGTAGATGTATAATATGCCTTAATTCCACTTGTTGATGTAAAATTATATGCTCCTCCTCGAAGTAACCAAGGCGATTGTTGTGATACCATCCACTCAGTATCATTATAGAAACTTGGTAATTCTGCTGTTGCATCTCCTAATATCCCTCTTGTTTTATCACTATTACTGTCTCCATATTCATAACTATTATAATACTTAGCTTCTGGTGCAGTTGAAAATCCTGAGTACCTTGGATAAAAATTGCCACTGCTGTCTACCATATTTGCCATTACATACTCTAGCGCTCCTCCAGACATATCATATACTCCATATATATTTCCTGTAGTGGAAGCTGACTGTCCTGCTTGTGTTTCATATGTATTTGTTGTACATGTACTAGTTGATGAAGAAGCATTCACTGTATCTCCACCTATTCCTGTTATGTATGTTGAACAGTTATTGATTGCTACTTCTTTATTTACTCCTATATAGCTTGAATTTCCATACTTTCCATATTTTGATTGTGAAAGATATATTACTGCTCCCCACTCTGTGTTTTTTGATACATGAGCATCATATGTTATTCCCGACAACCCGAATATCCCTTCACCGCTATCACCATGCATCGATTGTTTCACACTGTTAAATGCATTTGCCACATTAAGGTTTATCCAGCTATTTACATTAGGTTTTATTATTGGTTGCTGAACTACACCACTTGTTGTTACACCAATGGTACTACTCTCAAATTTTGCTATCCAAATTCCAGTTAATTCTCGATTTTCTGAATTATTCCTTGTTACTTGATTATCACATGTATTCCCCCAACAAAACGCTGGATGGGTATACCAATTTGCTGGATCACTGCCTGTATATGCTGCTGTTCCTAATTCAATCGAATCCACACCTGTCCATTTTATATCTACTGATCCTGGTGAATTACTTAAACCACCAACTCCATATGTATTTCCTATTGTATAAGAATATCTTGGAATCCACACAAACATGGCATTTATATCACTCATTGGTATTACATAACCTGCATCTGCATCTACATATGTTTGTCTATTGGTTTCTGTTACTGTTACTGCATTTGCCCACATTTGATTATTATAATCATGCCAGTCACCTGTATTTGCTTGTTCTAATAACCAACTATCAAGTGCTTTTACCCATTCTCCTTGTGCTTCATCATACACTACTGGGATCATGTCACCTACTAAATAAGGTTCTCCTATTGGATCTAGACTAGGTGGTAATAATTCTTGGGACCCCTCTACTCTTAGTTTACTACTAAAAGTATCTGTTCTTACTAATGTTGTTACATCCCAATCTATCCATAATCTTAATTCAAAGTTGATATTAATTCCTACTGCAATATTACTTTCATATAGTAACATATTATCGTCTGGTAATATTCCGTATGCTATTCTACTACCATTTGCTTTTAATTCATATTTTATTTTACCTGGATCTAATCTTGTTTGTCCTGCTTCTAATGGTAACTCATCTATATATACTTTATAACTAGCTTCGATTGTTCCTGTATTTTCTATTGAAAAAGTAAAAGGAGTAGACGCTAGTCCATCTTCATCAGTTACTGGTATTGCATTTGCTACATTTAGGGGTTGTGATTCATCTAGTTCTAATAGTAATTCCCCTGCTATTAACTGTTGTTTTTCTGTTCCTTGTAAAAGAATTGTAAAGATAGCAAAAGAGACACCACTTAATAAAAGTACTGTTCCTAGTATTGCTAATATAAAATATAACTTTTTATTATTTGTTTTTTTATCTTCCATATATTCACCTATTCTACTATTAGTTTAGCATTATTTAATTAATTAGTAAATAAAATTTATGGTGTGATTGTAATTCTGAATCCTGCAGTACTGTAAGCACTTCCTTCTAAATTGTCGTATCCAAAAACTCCAGAATATTTTATAGAACCTCCTCTTGAAAACCAAGGAACAACTCTAATTGGGAAAAAGCTGTAGTCACTGTAAAACTTTCTTGTCTCACTAGTTGCATCTCCAAGAATATTTCTAGCAAGATCATATTCTGAAGTTCCATTTGCATAACTATTATAATACTTGGCTTCTGGAAAACTTTCTTGTGTAAATCCAGAAAATGCTACTGTTGGATTTCCTTCTGTATCTTCCATTACTCCCATAACATATTCATCAGTTCCTCCTGACATATCATAAATTCCATAGATGTTCCCAGTGGTCGATGCTGCTTGTCCTTTCTCTGTTTCATAGGTGTTTGTTGTACAAGTATCTACTGTTTCTGAGCTATACACTGTTTCACCACCAATTCCCGTTATATAATTACTACAGTTGTTTTTACTGATTTCTTTATTTTCGTTGTGGTAATTGGAATTTCCATATTTGCCATATATTGATTGTGATAAATAAACCACCGCTCCCCATTCTGTGTTTTTCATCATATGAGCATCATAAGTATTGCTATTTAATCCAAATATTTTTTCCCCGTTTGTATTATTCATATATTGTTGAATACTATAGTAAGCGTTTGATATATTAAGATTATTCCATATATCAATGCTTGGTTTTATAATTGGTTGTTGAACTGTGTTATGAGGATTACTTAATGTTGATTGTCCACTTTCAAACTTTGCCACCCATATTCCTATTAATTCTCTATTTTCAAGACTTGTTCTTGTTGTTGAATCATCGCATGTATTTCCCCAACAAAAAGCTGATGGAGTATACCAATTATCTGGTACATCCCCTGTATATTTTGCTGTACCTGTTGATATTTCCAGTGTGGTTTGCCACATTATATCTATTGCCCCTGGTGTTGTCGAACTTACTTCACTAGCTCCGTCTATTTGATAACCATAGGTGTCTTTTATCGTATATGAATATCTTGGTATCCACACAAACATTGTGTTTATATCGTCCATAGATATAGAAGTTCCTGTTGATGAATCCAAATAATTTTGTCTAGTCTCTTCTGTAACTGTCACTACATTTGCCCATTTTTGATTGTCGTAATCATACCATTTTGCTGATGTATCTGCTTTCACCCAAGAACTTTTAGTTTCGTCATATACAACTGGTATCATATCTCCAACAATATCAGGTTCATTTACTTTATAATCAACTTCTTGAGTTCCTTCTATTCTGATTTTTGATTCAAAGACATCTGTATTTTTTAATTCAGTTACATCAAAATCTATCCATAATCTTAATTCTAAATCATGAGTTACTTTAGGCATTATTTCAGTTGTGTATAATAATGTATCTGTTCCAGTTAAATTACCTATTGCTAAAGTACTATTATTAGATCTTATCTCATATCTTATTTTTTCAGGATTTAGTCTTGTCTCACCTGTTTTTAAGGGTTGTTCTTCTAAATAAATATGATATTTAGTGACAATTGTTCCAGTATTTTCTACTGAAAAGGTATAAGGAGTTGATGTTAATCCTGTCTCATCTCTTACTGGAACTACATCTGCTAGTTCTATAGATTGTGATTCATGTAACTCTAAAACTAATTCCCCTGACACTATTGATTGTGTTCCTGTTCCACTTAAAATAATCGTTAATATCGCATATGAAATACCACTAATAACCGTAATAATTCCAAGTATTAACATGAAAAAGAAACTTTTTTTCTGTTTTAATCTATTAATCATATTCCCTCTTTCTATAATTATGGTGTAATTGTAATTCGAAATCCAGTGTGGCTATATCCACTTCCTCCCAAATTATCATATCCAAAAATTCCAGCATATTCTATCGATCCACCTCTTTGAAACCAAGGTACCATTCCAATAATAAAAAAGTTGAAATCTCCATAGAATCCAACAGTTTCTGCTGTTGCATCTCCTAATATGCTTCTGGTTGTATCTTTTTCATATATTCCATATGCATAACTATTATAATACTTGGCTTCTGGTAAGTTCGCTTGAGAAAATCCAGAATAAGCTACCGTCGGACTTCCTTCTGAATTTTCCATAACTCCCATCACATATTCATGTGTTCCCCCTGACATATCATATACTCCATAGATGTTTCCAGTAGTCGATGCTGCTTGTCCTTTAATAGTTTCATACGTATTAGTTGTACAAGTATCTACTGTTCCTGAATTTTCCACATCATTACCACTGATTCCTGTTATATATTCACTACAGTTATTTTTATTGACTTCTTTATTACCATCGTGATAATTGGGATTTCCATATTTTCCATATATAGACTGAGATAAATAAGCAACTGCTCCCCATTCTGTGTTTTTCATCATGTGAGTATCATAATTATTTCCGCTTAATCCAAATATTTCTTCACCATTTATACCATTCATGTATTGTTGAGTACTATTATAAGCATTTGCTATAGATACATGATTCCAACTATCAATACTTGGCTTAATAACAGGTTGTTGAATATTGTCGCGTGGCTCACTTGTTATTATTTGGCTACTTTCAAATTTAGCTACCCATATTCCAGCTAGTTCTCTATTTTCAACATTTGTCCTTGTGTCTATATCATCACATGAATTACCCCAACAAAAAGCTGATGGCGTATACCATTCTTTTGCTTCAACTCCTGTATATGCAGCTTTTCCTAAGTCTATTGTATTTGTATCTATCCAATGAATATTAATCGCTCCTGGTGTCGTTTTGTTAACTGAACTAGCATTTTCAACACTATAACCATATGTATTTCCAATTGTGTAAGAATATCTAGGTATCCATACAAACATTGCATTTATATCGTCCATAGGTATTACTGTTCCTGATGGACTATTAACTAATTTTTCCCTATTTGTTTCTGTCACAGTTACAGCATTAGCCCATTTTTGTTCATCATAGTTATACCAAGTTCCATTTAGTATGTGAGCTTTCTCCCATTCTCCTGTTATTTCATCATATATAACTGGAATCATATCTCCAACTAGTTCAGGGGGATTTACTGTAACATCATCTATTTTTTGCACAGCTTCTATTCTTATTTTATTTCTAAAAACATCGGCATCACCTAGTTCTGTTACATCATAGTCTATCCACATTCTTAGTTCAAAATTAATTGTTTCTCCTTTTGTTACTTCACCTTTGTATATAACATTATTACTTTCTTGAAGATTGTCTACTATTAATGCTACGCCATTTCCCTTTAACTCATATCTTACTTTTGTTAAATCTAACTTTGTTTCGCCATCTTGTATTGGCAGTTCATCAATATGAATATCATATATTGTATCTACTGAACCTGTATTTTCTAATGAAAAAACATAAGCTTCTCCTGTTTTTCCTTCTTCATCAGTTACTGGTACTATTGCAGATAATGATAATGTTTGAGTTTCATCTAGATCTAAAATTAATTCACCTGCTAATAATCTTTGTACATCATTACCTGTTATTACGATAGTTAAGACTGCATACGATATTCCTACGATAGTAATTAATAGCACTATTATTATATATATTAGAAATTTCTTTTTAGGTTTAATATTCGTTGTTTTTTCTTCTTCCATGCTATCACCTATTTTCTATCTTTTATAATACTACTATTAGTTTATCATATATAGCAATTATTTGTCGATAGATATTAAAAAAAACTGTTTATACAGTTCTTTTATCAAAATCATCTTCAGTCCACACTTGAACATTTAATTCTTTTGCTTTTTCTAATTTACTCCCAGCATTATCCCCTGCTATTACAGCATAAGTTTTTTTACTGACAGAGCTAGATGTTTTACCACCCATATTTTCTATTTTTCCTTCAATTTCATCTCTTGTATATTTTACTAGAGTTCCTGTTATTACAAATGTCTTATTTTGAAACTCTTCATTTACTTCGATTTTTTTGCCTAAGTATTCCATATTTTGATTTAACTCTTTTAAATCATTTATTAAAGTGATATTTTCTTCCTTAGTAAAATATTCTTTTATGCTTTTTACTATTATTTCACCAATATCAGGTACTTTTAATAGTTCTTCTTCTTGAGTATTAATCAAATGATCTAAGTTGTGAAAATAACTTGCCAGGACTTTTGCTTTTTTATTTCCAACATTAGGTATTCCTAATGCAAAGATTAACTTATCAAGTGATGCTTCTTTACTTTTTTCTATTTCATCTAATAGTTTATCTATAGACTTTGTTCCATATCCTTCTAATTCTATTAAATCATTATAGTGTTTTTTTAAATAATATATATCTTTAATTGTTTTAATAAACCCTAGATTATAAAAGTCTTCGATTATCTTTTCTCCAAGTCCTTCTATATTTAGAGCATCTCTTGAAACGTAGTGAATTAGTCCTTCTATTTTTCTTGCTGGACAATTATCATTTAGACAGTAATGATCTACTTGGTCTTTTTTCTTTTCTAAAGTAGTATTACACATCGGACAATTAGTAATCATTTTAAATTCTATTTCATTACCTGTTCTTCTATCTTTAATAGCTTCTACTACTTCAGGTATAACATCTCCTGCTTTTCTAATTGCTACGATATCTTTTATTTTTAAATCTCTTTCGTTGATAAAATCTTCATTATGTAGGGTTGCTCTTGAGATAGTTGAACCCATTACTAAAACTGGATCTAATACAGCATTGGGTGTTATTTTCCCTGTTCTTCCTACTGTAAAAATTATATCTTGAAGTCTTGTTAGGACCTCTTCGGCTGGAAATTTATATGCCGTTGCCCATTTAGGGTATTTTGCTGTGAAACCTAATCTTTGCTGAAGGTTAAATTCATTTACTTTTATAACCATTCCATCTATTTCATAATCTAAGTTGTTTCTGTTTTCTTTATAATAGTCTATTGTATTTATAACTTCATTAATATTTTTATCATGGCTATACTTATTTATAACAAAGCCTAATTTCTTTAAGAAGTTTAGTGCTTCTTCTTGTGTTTTTAAATTATAATTTTCAGGATTTGGTATTTGATATAGGATACAGTCTAATTTTCTTTTAGCTGCTACCGTTGAATCTAATTGTCTTAGAGAACCAGCTGCTGCATTTCTTGGGTTTTGCATTAATGGTTCATTATTTTTTTGTCTTTCTTCGTTTACTTTTTGAAAAGACTTTTTACTCATGTAGACTTCACCACGAACTTCAATATCTATTTCTTCTTTTAGTCTTAGCGGGATAGATTGAATCGTTTTAACGTTATGTGTTACATCTTCTCCAACTGTTCCATCACCCCTGGTAGATGCTTTTATTAATAGTCCTTTTTCATATGTTACGGAGATACTTAATCCATCTATTTTTAGTTCAGTTATATAGGTTGGTTTAATATTTTCTTTTTTTATTTTATTATCAAAGTCTATTATTTCTTCTTCGTTAAAGACATTGCTTAATGATAGCATTGGTATTTTATGGGTTATCTTTTTAAACTCTGATATGATATTTCCACCTACTTTTTGGGTTGGTGAATCTTCTCTTATTAGATCTTTATTATTTTCTTCAATAGTTATTAATTCTCTTATGTATTTATCATATTCTTGGTCTGTGATTGTTGGATTATTTAGAGCATAATAATTATAGTTAGCTTCATTTAAAATATTAATTAATTCTTCAACTCTTTGTCTCATTATAATGCTCCTTTATATTTTTTCTGGATATAGTCCTTCTTCTACCATTTTATCGATTGCTTGAACAATTGAATCTTTATCTTCGTGATATGTTACTCCATACCAATGTGATGATGTTTCAATTACTTCTACTTTTGCTTTATTTAAATCCATTTCTTGTCGTACAACTGTTGGTAGTTGATATTCACAAGTTAAGAAATGATCTTTATTTTTATCTAGAAATTCGTGGAAGTGATTTTCTAATGATGTCATAAAATCTTTTGAGAAACCAAATAAATTCATTGATACTAATGTTTCTTCTCCTACTTCGTATTGTTCTAATGTATCTACTGGATCTACTATTATTTTATTATTTTCTTGTTTAACAGAACTTTCTGTTAGTGATAGTAAGTAGTTATTTTCAATATCACATACTCCTCTTCTTACTTCTCCATGTTCTGTTAGGGTATTTAGTATTCTATATCCTACTAAGGTATAATCTTTACATTCTTTATTTTCATTGTTTAATTGTTTTAGATAGTCTGCTACTTTTTTTATAGCATCTTTTCCGTAGTAATCGTCAGCATTTATTACAGCAAAGTTACCATCTACTTTATCTTTTGCACATAGTATTGCATGTCCAGTTCCTAATGGTTTTACTCTACTTTGTGGAAAGTGATAGTGTTCTGGAACATTATCATTATTTTGAAAAACATATTCTACTTCTACTTTGCTACTTATTTTATCACCAATAATATCTTTAAACACATCTAATAATTCTTCTTTAATAATAAATACTACTTTTTCAAAACCATTTTCTATGGCATCATAAATATTATAATCAATTATTATTTCTCCTGATGGTCCGACTGGTTCGATTTGTTTTAATCCTCCAAAGCGGCTTCCCATTCCTGCCGCCATTACTACTAATGTTAATTTACTCATATTTTTTCTCCTTATACTTTAGATAAACTTTTATGATTTTTAAGTAATTTTCTTATTCCAATTGGATGTTTGAATGCTACTGTTACTAGGGTATTAGTTACTTCTATTATTTTACCGGTACCAAAGTTTTCATGATAAACATAATCTCCATTGTTATAATCTACTGGTTCTTCATGGTAAACTTCTTCTTTTTTAATTATTTTTTCTTCTTTTAATTCTTTGTGTGTTGTCTCTAGTAGTTCTTGATTTATTTCACTTAAGAATCTACTTGGTGGATTTATTTGGTCATTACCGAACAGTACTCTTCTTCTTGCGTTAACTAGAAATAGTTTTTCTCTTGCTCTTGTAATTGCTACATAACACAGTCTTCTTTCTTCTTCTACTTCACTTGATTCCATTAGGGAATTTATATGTGGAAAAATACTTTCTTCTAAACCTACAACAAAGACGTTATCAAACTCTAATCCTTTAACAGCATGAGTCGTCATTAGACTTACTCTGTTGTTATCTTCTTTATACTCTGCTACATCACTTACTAAACTTACTTCATACAAGAAATCTTCTAGTGATATTAGCCCTTCTCTTTCTTCAAAGGCTTTAGTAATTGACTTAAACTCTTCTAGGTTTTCTAATCTTATTTCACTTTCTAATGTTTCTTCTTTTTCATATTCTTCTTTAATACCTGATAATTCTAATACTTTATCAATTAACTCTGTAAGTGTACATTTTTCTTTTTCAATAATCAATTTATTAATTATTTCTTTAAAGCCTAGTTCTTTTCCACTAGTTATTGCTTCAAACATACTTATATCTTGCTCATCTGCTTTAATAGTTATATTATCAATTGTTTTAAGTCCTATTCCTCTTTTTGGTGTATTAATAGTTCTTAATAAACTAATATTATCTTTTTGATTATGAATTAGTTTTAAGTATGCTAGTAGGTCTTTAATTTCTTTTCTATTATAGAAGTAAACACTTCCGATTACTTTGTAAGGGATGTTTTCTTTTAACATAGCTTCTTCTAATGTTCTTGATTGAGCATTAGTTCTATAAAGTACTGCCATATTATTATAATCTATATTTTCTTCTTTTAGTTTTTTGACTTGCTCTACAACATATCTTGCTTCGTCTTTTTCGTCATATGCTCGGTAATATGCTATTTTATTTCCTTGTCCTTTATTTGACCTTAGAACTTTATCTTTTCTATTTTTATTGTTTTTTATAACATCATTAGCAGCGTCTAGTATTACTTTAGTTGAACGATAATTATCTTCTAAAAGAATAGTTTTAGCTTCTTTGTAATCTTTTTCAAAATTTAAGATATTTCTATAGTTTGCTCCTCGCCATGAGTAAATAGCTTGATCGATATCACCTACACAGACGATATTACGGTACTGTGCGGCGATCATTTTAGACATTATATACTGGGCTTCATTTGTATCTTGATACTCGTCTATTAAGATATATTTGTATCTTTCTTGATATGCTTCTAAGACATCTTTATTTTCTTTGAATAGCGTTATTGGTAAAATTAATAAATCATCAAAATCTAAAGAATTATTTTGTCTTAATTTTTTTTCATACTTTTCAAATATTTCTACAATTGTTTTTTCGTAGTCACTTGATGCATACTTTGCATAATCATTAGGTTTCATAAGTTCGTTTTTACAACTACTTATTTTGTTTTTAATTGCTTTGGGATTATATATTTTTGGATCTAAGTTTTTTTCTTTTAATATTTTTTTGACGATAGTTAGTGAATCATCACTATCCATGATAACAAAATTTCTGTCATACCCTAGTCTTTGATAGTTTTCTTTTACTATTTTTAAACCAAAGCTATGAAAGGTTGATACTTGAATTAATCTAGCGTCATCTCCTACTAATTGATTAACTCTTTCTTTCATTTCTTTAGCTGCTTTATTAGTAAAGGTTATTGCTAAGATATTATATGGACTTATTCCTTGTTCTATTAAGTAAGCTATTTTAGTAGTTAATACTCTAGTCTTTCCAGATCCTGCTCCCGCTAATATAAGTAGTGGTCCATCATTATAAGTTACTGCTTCTTGTTGTTCTTTATTTAAATTATCTAATTTCATAATACCTTACTCCCTATATTTATTATACAGTAGTTTAATAAATTATTAAAGAAATTACAAAAAAAAATAATACTTTTGTATTATTTCTTATTTACTCTTTTTAGTATTTCCAACATTATTCTATATTCATCTTTAGTAAACTTGTCATCAACTAGTTGTTGAGTGTTAAGTTTGTTTTCGATTTTTTGTTCTAAAATATCATTAGGATTTATTATTTCTTCTTTTTTTCTGTCTTCTTTCAATACAGCATTTGGTGGGATTATTCCTCGCCAAGTAGTTGGTTCTTGATCTACCATTTTAATATTCGGTGTTTGCTCTAACTGATTGACCATTAGAGATGGTGAATCGATTAAGTTAGGTTTTTTTCTACTAACTTGATTGATTTTTCTCAGCCCATAATAAGTCATCAGTAATAACATCCAGGTAGCAAAGACATACATACTTAATTGTACTAATGATAATAAATCGACATTTTCATAAACGGCTACTTCATTAAATATATCTATACCATTATCAGCAATAGCGATAAGTGCTAGTATTAATAAGTAATGTATTAAAGAAAATGCTATGATATTTAGTAATCTTAATCCTTTATCAACATGTTGATTAAAGACACTTCTCAAGGTGATAATATTTGTTGCTAGGACTACGAAGCCATATATCACGACATTAGGAAAATACAAGGCTACGAAGAAATGATCTAAAATATAATCACTAAATTTATGTAAGTTTTCGAAATTCATGATAATAACGGCAACTATTATAACTAGATACATTATTACATATAAATTTCTACTTTGTTGTTTGTTAACATTATTAGTCGTATAGAAGACGAAGGCTATTCCAATAACAATAATTAAAATGATTATTGTTATCCATGAGTAACCTAGAAACTTAAAGAAAGTTTCCATCATACGATCGAATGTTACTTGAACCATCACGAGCCTCCATCCCTAAATTTTATTATTTATTCTTTTTATTCTATTATTTTTTGAGTTAGTTCTGCAATATAAATCGTCTGCGTTGTACTATCATGATTGGTACATGTAACTAACGTTAATGTTGTTTTTGTTTCATCACGATATATTGCTACTTGTCCTACTTTAGGTTGAGTATATATTTTGGTAATTTGGTATACATATTTTATTCTGTTATAACTAACAGTTGCTTCATC
>CAYJBD010000010.1:1233-12968 GCA_964368465.1 uncultured Muribaculaceae bacterium | reverse complement strand
TTGAATGCTTTCAGCGTGAATTGCAATAATATTTTTACCTTTTAAGGCATCAGTATATTTATTGTCTGATTCAACTGATGGGTTTTCTTCATAATATTCTTTTACTTCTTTTAAAGCTTGGTCATATCCAAATAAAGAAGATATTTGAGGACCTATACTTTGGACAAAGTCATTTATTTGATATGTGTAAATACCAAAACGCATTACGATGTATTCTCTATTCCATTGATTAGCAAAACGCCCTATTTCCAAAGAAGATAGTGTTACTGCGAAGAATACAAATAAGATAGCTCCTGTCAAAGCTGTTTTAAACATTTGATTCTTATTTTTGATATTAGTTATTTTAGGATTTGGTTTTTCTTTTTTATAGAAGTATACGAATAACATTCCAATCGGAGCGATTAAATATATTACATCTTTTATAGAAATAACATTTTCAACAATAGCATCTCCTACACCAATAGCAAACTGCATAAGTGGTATCATCGAAATAGATGCGAATGATGTGTAAAAAGTATAATAGATTGAGTTAATAGTACATAGTGTTGTTAAAATAAGGGTTAGGATAAATAAATATGTAAACTGTTTTCTTTTATTTTTAAATAAATAGCAAAAAGAACCAATGATAATAGCAAAAGCTAAGTCAGCTATAATTGGTTTAAACGATATATAGTTTTCTAGTGTTGTCATTGTTACAAATCGTAGTGCTGTTGAATTGAATACAGTAAATAAAACAAAAGCAACAAATAATTTATTTTTATTTATATACGTTTTAATATTATTAATTAGGTTTTTCATTGTACCTTTAGGGTCTTCTCTAAATCTAACAATTTTTGCATTTATTTTTCTTATTTTGGCTTTCACTAAATACCACCTCTATTTTCATATTATATCACTTTCTTGTTATTTTGACAAATACACTTTCACTAAAAAAGTGTTAAGTTTTTTACACCTAACACTTTAGTTAATTTTTAGGAATTACATATTTCACAATATTATTATTGGTTGCTAAATGAACTCCTTTAACACTAGCTACTAATCTTTTAGCAAGATAGTTATCATTATTAAAACTTAGTAGTAACTCTTCTTTATTTTCTTTTTTGCATATCTCAACAGCATCTTTAAATGCTTGTTTTCCATATCCATTACCTCTATGTTCTTCTTTTATATAAATATCAACAATGTTATTAGAATCATTATTAAGTTTAATAGATCCTATTACAGTGTTTTCTTTTGATATTAATATAATATTTTTACATTTACTATCAGTAAGATAGTCAGATATTATATTATCTATTTTTATCAGGGATATCACTATTATCAACTCCTTTTTTATAATCAGGGAAATTGTTTGTTAGAAATTCTTGATAGGATTTTATATCCTTTGTTTCTTGTCCATGACATGTTCTATTATAATCGATATCTACATTATGAATTTCTAGGCAAGATTTAGTAAAAAATAGCAACTCTTCATCATTTAATATTCTTGTTTCATCTTCAAAATTTAATTTAACATTACCAGTTTTTCTATAATTATTATCGTACTCACTTCTCATAGTTATATTTACTTCAGGAATTGAACTTAGTAAATAATTACAATAAGTTTTTACATGATTACATTTTTCACTTATTACTGGTATTTCGTATTTCTTATTTAATGCTTCAACATCAGTAGTTGTTTGAAGTTCTGCTAGATAATGACATCTTAGAGTAGTCCAGCGATGTAGTCCATTAGTAGATATAGTATATTGTTCTTCTTCTATTTCGTTTACTTCAATTGGTTCAGATTTGAAACTTTGTTTTAATTTATCAATGATTTCATCATTTGTATATTCAAGCATACCAACACTTCTTCGGTGATAGCTATCTCCATCACTATCAAATAGTTCATTTAATTGTTTGAAAATATTTCCACTGAAAAACGAATCATGACCAACAATGTTAGCAATACTAACAGTTTTATTTTCACTTTCATCAAACATTCCATAGTCATAAGTTAAGATATTAATATCTCTTGGTTTTTTTATTTGACTACCTGATAGTTGAAAGTCTTTAATATTTAGTTTATCAACAAACTCTTGGTTGCACTCATTTAAAAATAAATACATAATACTCCTTTACTTTTGTGTTATTTTTTCTTTACCACCCATATAAGGTCTAAGAGCTAATGGAATACTTATTGTTCCATCTTCATTATAGTTGTTTTCTAAGAAAGCTATTAGTCCTCTTGGTGTTGCTAGAACAGTATTATTAAGAGTATGAACTAGTTTTGTTCCTTCTTCACCTTTTGATCTAATACTTAGTCTTCTAGCTTGAGCATCTCCTAGGGTAGAACATGATCCTACTTCAAAAAATTTCTTTTGTCTTGGACTCCATGCTTCGATATCAACTGATTTTACTTTTAAGTCAGCAAGATCTCCACTACAACATTCTAATGTTCTTACTGGTATATCTAAACTTTTAAAGAAATCTACAGTGTACTGCCACATTTTATTGTACCAATCCATTGAATCTTCTTCTTTACATAATACTACCATTTCTTGTTTTTCAAATTGATGTACACGATATATTCCACGCTCTTCAATACCATGAGCTCCTACTTCTTTTCTAAAGCATGGTGAGTATGAAGTCATAGCGATAGGTAGTTCTTCTTCTTTAACGATTTGATCTTGGAATTTACCAATCATTGAGTGTTCACTTGTACCAATAAGATATAAGTCTTCATCTTCAATTTTATACATCATAGCGTCCATTTCTTCAAATGACATAACACCTGTTACGACGTCTGAGCGAATCATAAATGGTGGGATACAGTAAGTAAAGTCACGATCTATCATAAAGTCTCTTGCGTATGATAACATCGCTGAGTGTAATCTTGCTATATCACCTGTTAAGTAATAAAAACCATTACCACTAGTACGTCCAGCACTTTCTTTATCAAGACCATTAAACTTACTACAAATATCAGCATGATATGGTATTTCAAAAGATAACTCTTTAATATCCCCATATAATTCTACTTGAACATTTTCACTGTCATCTTTACCAATAGGAACACTACTATCCATAATGTTAGGAATAAGTAACATTCTTTCTTTGATTTCACTTGCTAGTAATTCTTCTTTAGTAGTTAATTCTTCAATCTTAGACCCTAAGTCTTTAATTTCACTCTTAAGAGCCTCTGCTTCTTCTTTTTTACCATCTCTCATCAAACTACCAACTAAAGAACTTTCAGTATTACGTTTAGCACGCAACGTATCACCTTCTTGTTTTATTTCGCGAAACAACTGATCTTTCTCATAGACTTCATCTACTAAGACTAATTTCTTATCTTGAAACTTTCTCTTAATATTTTCTTTGACTAATTCTTTGTTTTCTCTAATTAAATTAATATCTATCATTTTTTCCTCCTATAACAATAAAAAGGATAATACCTAAGGAGCGTTTATAACGCGGTACCATCCTTTTTTAACTTAATTACATAACGGTATTACCGGGATTTATTAATCCATCTATAGAGTAGATAAATAAAGTATTAGGTTCATTCTCACCAAACATGAACTCTCTTAACTAATTTAAATTATTATTAGCTCTAATTACTGATTTGTATATATAATATATCTTTTTTAAGTAGTTGTCAATATTATGGGGTGATTGTTATACGGAAACTGTTGGCAACGTACGCTGCTCCATTATACCTATCGGTGTTAAATAATCCTGCGATAGTAGTTTGGTTATATCCACCACCTCGTCTGAACCATGGGAATTGTTCGTTTACGAAAGAATTCTTTTCATCTCCATAAAATCCTGTTGTTTCTCTTGTTGCATCTCCTAAAATATGTTCATAAAGAGAACCGCCTGTATTTATATGTTTGTTGTAATAATGGAGACCTGGATCTGCTAACCCAGAACTTACAGGATTATACTTATTATGACTAGTATAAGATGTTGTTCCATTACCCATTACATACTCCAACGCTCCACCTGACATATCATATACTCCATAGATATTTCCTGTTGTTGATGCAGACATTCCTTTTTCTGTTTCATAGGTATTTGTTGTACAGGAACTACTAGTTTCTGCTGCACTTACTGTATCTCCACCTATTCCAGTTATATGAGTATTACAGTTGTTAATGGCTACTTCTTTGTTAACTCCTGTGTAGTCAGTATTTCCATATTTTCCGAAGATTGATTGTGATAGATAAGCTACTACTCCCCACTCGGTATTTTTCATCATATGGGCATCATAAGTATCACTTTCTAATCCGTAGATTGTTTTACCATTATTACCATTCATGAATTGTTGAGTACTATTGAACATATTTCCTAATGTTACATTTCTCCAACTTATGACACCTGGTTTTACTATTGGTTGTTGAATAGTGTCACTTGTTACTGTTCCTGTTGTACTTGCTTCAAATTTTGCTACCCAGATACCTGGCAGTTCTTTATTGTTTGGATCTTGTCTTGTTGTAGGATCATCACATGATGTTCCCCAACAGAAGGCTGGATGTGTGTACCAGTTTTCAGGGGTATCTCCTGTATAAACTGCATTACCTAGTTCTGTCATCATGATACTGACAAATCTTATATCAATGGCTCCTGGTGTTGCTTGTGACGGTGTATTAGCACCTGGTACTTGATATCCATAACTATTTCCTATGGTATATGAGTATCTTGGTATCCAGACAAACATTCCATTAATATCATTCATTGGTATGGCTGTTCCTGGTGATGCATTTACATATGTTTCTCTATTTGTTTCAGTTACTGTTACGGCATTAGCCCATTCTTGTTCATCATAGTTATACCATGTTAGTGGATTTGCTTTTACCCATTCTGCTCCACTCCATGTTACTGGGATCATATCACCAATTAATTGTGGTTCTCCTGCTGCTAGTGATGGTAGTCCTTGTGTTGCAACTATTTTTAATCTTCCTCTAAAGACATCTGTTGCTTCTAAAGTTGTTGTATCATAATCAATCCATATTCTTAACTCAAATGTTTTTGTTACACCTGCAGCAATGGTATCTATTAAGGCTACTGATTCAGTTCCTGTTAAGTTATTTATATTAGCAGAACTTCCATCTTTTACTATTTCATATCTTATATTAGCTGATGGTATTCTTGTTTCATTATCTTGTAAGGGATTTTCAGCAATATAGATAGTATATCCTAATTCAAATGAACCTTCATTTGTTACTGTGAAGTTCATTGGATCTGTTGTTTTTCCTTGCTCATCTGTTAATGGCAATGCATCATCTACACTTATAGCGTTTGCTTCATCTAATCTTAATTGAAGGGTTCCTGCTCTTAAAACGTTATCTTGTATCCCTTCTATTATAACGGTTAATACTGCATAAGTAATACCCGATAGTAAAGATATAATTCCTAATACTATTAGCAGTATATATATTCTTTTTATTTTCTTATCTTTCATAATTACCTACCTTATATACATTTTAATATATTTTATATAATAATACAAGTTTTTCTTTTTTGTGTATATTGACAATTAATTTACAAAATTAATACAACTTATTTACAAAGTGTATTGTAAATTAATTTGACACATTTTATAATAGATATATAGGAAAGGAGTGTATAATGTTTAAGAAAATTAAATACTTGATGGTTCTTGCTTCTTTGTCAGTCTCGATTAGCTTTATGAGTAACACTTATTCTCGCTATGTTGACGACACTAGCAGTAACATGGATATCGAATTTGCTGTTTGGCAAATATTAGTTAATAATGAAGATATTACTGATAATAATACTTCTGATATCACTTTTACACCAACTATTGAGCCTAACGTTAATGTTACTGATAATGTTGTTGCTCCTACATCTAAAGGATACTTTGACATTAAGGTCAATCCAGCTAATGTAGATGTTTCGTTTGACTATACTATATCACTTAACATTGACAATCAAGAAATACCTGATTTGATTGCTAATAAGTATGCTATCCTTGATCATTACTACGTAGAAGGTGATGCAATTACTACTCATCCTATAAATAGTAATTTAATTACAGAATCTCTTTTATTGGATGATACAGTTGAAGATTTTGCATTTGACCCTTTTACTATTAGAGTTTATTTCGAATGGTATGATGAAGTTGATAACAATATGAACGATGAAACAGATACTCAGGTTAGTGAGACAATCAATGCAGAAGGCCGAACATTCAAATTAAATGCTTCAATTAACTTCTCACAAAAATTATAAGTCTTAGGACTTATTTTTTTTGTCAAATAGTATAAAAAAAAAGAATAGTCATTGACTATTCGTAATCTATCTTATTAATTATCATGATAGGCACTGCTAAACAACTAGTTGTTTTTAATTCTGGATACATAGTTGTTTGTCCTGCTACTGTTTTGATTGCATAGGCATGTGTATCACTAATTGAAGTATTAGTCCAATAACACGTCCCTTGTGTTAGATAATCAAATACTGTACTGTCAAAGACATAAGTTCCTTCTCCAGTAATCCCTTCTTGTAATTCTGTGGTTGCTCTTGTACCATATTCTATGTTTCCAACTGTTACATCTGATAATCCAGGTCTTTTTAAATATGTCTCATATTGTGTAGCAATTAATTTTAAGTAATCTTCACCTGTTATTACTTTGTAATCTATAGCCCATGACGATGCTTTATTATCTACAAATCCTTGTAGATTATTAAAAGGTGTTAAAGAGAAGCCTTCACCAAAAGATGGTATTAACGCTACTGTTGTATCTTCATGTGTATTATAAGAGTCATATACATATGATGTATAACAATTACTTACACTAGTGTTAGTACATGGTTGGTTTCTCGTTGGGTCAATTAGAAGCTCAGTACCAGGCAGATATTCTACTTGTAATTCATCTCCACTACCGATACTTTGTTCAGCAATAAAATCTATTTGTAGTTCAACTGCTGGTATAATTTCATATGTTGGATCTGCTTGTTGTTTAGCTAATTCTTGTTGTTTGTAGTAATAGGCTTGATTTCCCCAATATGTGTCAGCTTCATTATCGCCACTATCTAACGGCCATGATATTGTAATATCAAATGTTGATACACCTGTTTTGGCCTCGACTACTTTATCACTTACTACAATATCAATTCTAAAAGGATAATTGTGAGCTAGCGCATCTTCAATTTCTTTGGCTTTCTCAGAGTCGCCTGCTGCATTATATATATCTTCTGGTTTATCTAAAATTCTGGCACTTACTAGCGAATGCTTTAATAAGGCATCAGCATCACCTAAATTATTTACAGTAATACTTTCAGTTAAAGGGTCCATTCCTGGAACTAAACTATCGAATGATACATTTATTTCGTTTGTGATAATCGCTCCATCATGTTCTAATTCAATATACCAGGCTTTTACGTCTATTTCAGCATCAGTACTAGTTCGACCTGTATATCCAAACCAGGCAAAAGTTACTGAACCAAAAGATATTGCAATCATAATCAGTGTAAATATGTTAATTTTGACAAAGGCTTTTATCTTTCTTTTCATTTCTTCCTCCTGATTTAATATTTATACGTGCCTCTTCGAGCTTCTTCTTTTTCTACTAGGGTTTTTATGATTTCATAAGTTATAATTATTAATATTGGGATAATTATTAATAGAAAAAATCCTAAATCTGTACTTATAATACCATATATCATAGATAAAAAAGTTGATTTATAAACAATTTTACCTAATATTTGATCTTCCTTGACAGGTGGATCTTCTACTACATTGGCAGTTCCTTTTGTGGTGAATACATATTCACCTGATTCATTTTGAGTAATATCTATTATTTTATGAGTTATTACTTTATCTTTAAGATCAGCATAATCTCCTATATAACTAATATTATCGCCTAAAGTTAACTCTTTTGGGTCAGTTTCTTTTGCAATTAGTACATCCCCTATTTTATATTGTGGTTGCATACTACCCGAGATAACTGTAAACATTCTATAATCGAAGAAAGATATGCGATTATCACTTACTCTTTGTAAAAACACCATTAAAATAAAACCAACTAAAATGATGAAAAATAAAATTTTAAATATTATTATTGTTATTTTGGTTGGTTTGCTGTTAAAAAAATTCACCATATACTACCTATAAACATTCTTTCATATGCTCTAGATATTCTTCAATTGCATTTTTAAACTGATCTTTGACATCGTTTTGTCCGACCTTTTTTTGTTCTTGTTGTCTTTTTATTTCTTCTGATACCATTTGTAAAATATCTGCTTCTGTTATCTTTATACCACAATTTAATAATAGTTCAACTGCTTGTTTTATTAGTTGTTCTACCATAATCACAGCATGTTTGCCTAACTTATCTTTTTGCTCTCTTTTTTTACTTGATACTGAGTCTAATACAAAGTAGTCCATTAAAAACGCATGATCTAGAACAGATTTTAAAACATTATCTCCCTCTGTATCAGGGTCTTCTGTTGGTTCTTCTTTTTCATCTAACAATTGTCTAATATATTCCCATAATTTAGTTGCTATTTGGAAGTTAGGATTTTTTAAAATCAAGTTAGTCTTTTTTATAGGTGGTGCAATTTTAGGAACTTTTGCTTTATTTAAAGCTTTGTACATTTCTGTTGACATCCAACTATTTAACAATTGTTTGATTTTTTCTATTTTTCTTTTTGCCTCTGCTATTTCTTCATTGAATTTATCATCTTCATTTCCATGCTCAACAGCAACTACTTTTACTTCGATATTAATATTTTCATATTTTGTTTTTGTTTTAGAAGCATATTCTAGCACTTTTTCTGATTTTTGATCAAAATTTTCTAATTCCTGTTCTCGATACTGTACGAATAGCATCATATCATTAATCAGTGTATAGATAAATCTATTTTCATAAATGTTATATGTTTCTTCATTACGCACATCTAGTATCTCTGATAATCTTATATCGTCATCTGGTTTTACTTCATCTATTAATTCTGTGTGTTTAGCTAAATGCTTAACACTTTCAACGGTCACCTTTCGGGCTTTTTCTATTTTTTCTACTTTTTCATCACTTATTAGTGTAACTCTAGGTCTTCTAACAATGTTATCAATATATGGACTAGCGTCTAACATTTCATCAAGCCATTCAAAGGACATAAAGTCCCCTGAAAAGTCTGATTGAACAACCATATTTGAATCAACATTATGCAAAAACTTATCACTTTTTTCTTTTAAATTAGCATCACGCATATTGGTTAGTGTTTTTGCCATAACTTAGCCCCTCCTTATACTGATTTTTTCAAGAATTGAATATATTTGATACATTCTGTCATTGCATCTTTACCGAAGTTTTTATTTAAGTAAGATATAAATGGATCAAATTCATCTCTGATAAAGACGATATTTAATTGTTCTAGTTTACGTAATATCTTCTTAGCTATGAAGTAATCGATAGCTTCTACTGCTGTACCACCACACGCAACATATACTGCCGTAAAGTGTCCCATTTGTTTCATAATACGGTTCCCGAATGCAACACGGAAATGTGTTATAACATAGTTATCCATTTCTTTGATTTTGTTCATTAAATCATCAGATATTGGGTAAGCTTGGATTGCATCTTGGAATAGTGATTCTAAGTAACTAGCATTGATTTGAATTGAATCTTGTTCACGACATGTAAATGGAGCTACTTTTTCATTGATATCGATAGGCATTGCTCTATCGTAAACTTTATCTGTAACCATAAATGTTGAATCATCGTTATTAATTGTTCCAATATACCACAGGTTACCTGGTAGTAAAATTTTACCATTATCTATTTTTTTAGGATCTGTATCCCATCCACTTGTTACTAGTTCTATAATCCATTCTGATTTTACTGGCATTTCTAAAATTGATAACATTTCAGCAAAGTAGTACTCTACTCTGGCAATGTTCATTTCATCTAGTATGATTGTATGTACATCATCATCGAAACTTGCTTCATACAACTCACCTAATACTTCAGTTTCGTTAAATCTTTTAGTAAATTCATTGAAATATCCTACTAACTCTGTTTTATCTCTCCATGATGGTTGTACTGATGCTACGCATGAATCTCTTGAAACGAATTTTCCCCATGCATATGCAAGTGACGTTTTACCTGTTCCAGAGATACCTTGTAGAATAATTAATCGTCCACATGCTAGCCCAGCCACAAACGATCTTAGTAACGCTGGTGAATAGTACAGTCTTAATTTACTAGCTGCAAAGCATCTTAAATCATCTATTAACTGTTCTAAGTTAGTGTTGTTATCATATATTTTTGGCGATGTGTTTGCCATTGCATTATCAATAAGTGTAAGCTTTGGAAAACGACTATCGATAGCAGCTAATTCTGCATCTTCTTCTGTTTGAGGCTCTTCTCCATCTGGATTCAGTCCTAGTTGAGAAACTTTCATTGCCATCAATTCATCTTTTTCTTTCATTAACTTACGTACTTGATCGTTTAATTTAGCTATCTCTTCTAATAAATCTTCTTGATTTAAGTTATTCTTTCTACGATTAAGAAATCTCTTAATAGCAAAAACTGTTAATACTACTATAATACCTAAGATAGCAATAATTAGAATAATAGATAATATTGCTAGTATCCATTCAAAAACACCAAACTCTTTACTATAATTACCAAAAATTGTGGAATATGCACCAAAATCTAATATTCCAAATATCCCATCCCATAATCCTGTAAATATTGATATTATTCCATCAACAAATACTGAAATAAACTCAAAGAAAAACCTTATAAATGTATCCATACCTTATTCACTCCCTACTTCATTTGTTTTACTTTCAACTTCTTCATATATTATATCTCTAGTTATATCTTTTGGTAGATTTGCAATTACTTTACTACTTTCTGGATTCTTTTTACTTGCAAATATATAATCCATGATATAAAAATATGTTTTATCTTTTTCCGTTGTTTTCACGGCTTTATCTATAGTTAGAGCAAAATGATATCCTGCTTTTACTAACTTTTTAATCATTACCTTGCTTTTAAATAAATCGCTCATTTTTAATAATATAATGATGTTTTCTTTTACATATTCATCATTAAATAGCTTTAACATCTTTTCAAATTTTTTCTCTTTAGAAAAAATTGTGCTTGGAAAACTAACTAAATACTTTTTAGAAAAGTTACTTGATAGCATATCTAGTGATATTTGATTTAATAACAAAGTTAAGTGAATTTCCATTTTATCTTCGGCAATTATACCTTCACTATAGGTTTTATCAACTATGTAACCGCTATATAACTTGTTAAATGTCAAGTTGTGAGTTAGTTTAGTCCCTAATAAATGGTGTTTAGACGAAACTTTTGATATTACTAATTCAAACATATTTGTTTCTATTTTTTCATATAAATATTTAATTGTTCTAGTATATTTGTTTTGAACTTGAATTACTGATGAAATTAATTTTTTAGCGTTTGTCTCACTTAACGATCTTTCTTTAATATACTTTGAAAGTTGCTTGTTATAGTATTCTCTTTTAACTTCTGAATCACCTATATTACTTTCTAATTTAAATATTACCATTAAAACATTTCCGTATTTTATTATCATATCGTTATGTTTATCATCATTGCCATGATATTCATCCATTAAGTCTAAGGCATAATCTTTAACTACTTTATCTATTTTGTTATAAATTTTCTTCTCAAACGATTCATTTTTGGCATGTTCATATGTATCATAATATCTTGCTTTTAAATATACTTTAGTGA
>CAYJBD010000010.1:0-1223 GCA_964368465.1 uncultured Muribaculaceae bacterium | reverse complement strand
ATAATTGCTTTTTCACTGGACGTAAAGTCTTCTTCATCTAAAATAAGTGAAATCAATTCTTCTAACTCGCTCTTTTTAAGAAGCATTAATTTTTCAACAATGTTCTTTGACTTTTTAGTTGTTTTTTCTAGCAAGTCTATCTCTATATGCGTAAGAGTTTCTTCTGGTTCTTCAACTATTTCTTCTTCTAATCTTCTTTGTTCTTTAATTCTTTCTTGTTCTTTGATTTCTTCTTTTTCTGTTTCTTCTTTTATTTCTTCTAACTCATCTTTTTCTTCATCTAAGTCACTTACGTCAACTGATACCATTCTAAAAATTGACGTTTTTGACAAATCCTCTTCTTTTGCAGATGAAGAGTTGTAACTATAATTGTCAATTGTCTTAGTTTCTGTGTTTACTACAGGGGCTACTTCTTGTGGCGCCTCATTTTCAATTAATGTTGAAATGGTTTCTTCTTTTTTATAACCATAGACTAGCGGTTCTATCACTCTTTCTTCTTGGAATGATTCTTTTTTATATTCTTCATTTCTTGATTCTACATTTTGGAAAATAGGTTCTTTTCTAGATGGATTTATTTCTTTTTCTTCCTGATTATAAACTATTGGTTCAACTTGTTTTGTTTCTTGATATGAATATGATTTAATAGTTTGATTATTGTTTTCTTGTTGTACTGGGGAAATTTTATTATACTCATCATCATTAAAGATATTTACTGTTGTTTTATCCTCTACTTGACTGTTATTCTTGCCTAGAAATTTTTCTTTTATATAATTTAGTATTTTCATCTTACTTTTTCCCTCTTTATTTTTATTATTCTTTTTATCTAGTTGAAAGTTTGCTATAAATAGCGTTAAAGTCAGCGTGATTAGTACGAACGGATTAAAGATAGTACTTCTGAGTATACCAAAACCTGGCAACACTGATGTTGTTTTACCAATTATTTGTTCACTGTCAACTGGTGATTTATCTTTAGTATTATTAGCATCACCTTTTGTGATATAAGTCCCATTATATGCTTCAACGACTCTGTGTGTAATAATCGCACCATCTTGCTCAAAAGATATAATATCACCGACTTCTACTTCTTTAGTAATATTTACGATGATTAGGTCACCTTTACTAAATTCGTCTTCCATACTGTTGGACTGTACTTCAAAAATAGAATAGCCAAAAAAATCCGCATATTGTTTTCCCAATAATGTGGTTTGGATACCGATATACAA
>CAYJBD010000009.1:9148-13385 GCA_964368465.1 uncultured Muribaculaceae bacterium | reverse complement strand
AGCACTTGGTTTGGGACCAAGGGGTTGCAGGTTCAAATCCTGTCTTCCCGACCATATGAAATATGAACAATATTTATTATTGTTTTTTTTTGTAATTTTACTTTTTGTCATATAAAAAATTTAGCAGTTCTTTTTTTATTATAAATGCAGTGCCATGATTATGAGACTTGCCATTTTTATATATTCCATTGTGCACTCCTATATTAAATTTTATTATTATTTTACCCATATCAATTAATTTTAAAAAATTACGGAAATTCAAAGACTGGTATATTTTATAATTTGTATATTTGTAATAATAATGGTTCTCGTCTGATTTTTTTTCAACGTCAATCACCATCAAAGTACTTAACTTTTCTATTAATCGTGTTTTTAAGTGTGAAAAAGTCCAGTATACTTTCTTTTCATATAGTTTGTAATTTTTAAACGTACATATATAAACTTTTCTTTCTTGATAGGATATGAAAAGTTTGAAATCGTAGCCATTGTATTTGATGAATTTGTTTCCGTATATTGCAAATTTAAAATGTTTGTTTTTAGTATTATATCGGTTCTTCAGAGACTCTATTTCACAAAAATCAGAATCTGGTTCCAATGATAGTAATGTTATTTCGTTACTCTTTTTTATTTTGGTTTTTATCTCAATTTCATTTGTATCTGCCCATGGATTGTTATTGTTTTCTTTTATTAGTAGATGTTCAAATAATAGTCCTGATTCATTGTAGTTTTTATTTCTGGCTTTTATCCATCCTTTGTCTTTGATTTGTTCAAATTTATTTATTGTGCTGTTTATTGTTTTTATAAATATCACCTCGTGTACATTTTATAAAATTAATTATATTTTGTAAAATCTATAATAAATACATTTTGTTTATTTATATGTATTTTTTTTAACTTTTGTTTAGAGTGATATTAAAGTTTATAAAAAAAAACTATTGATATAGTTCTTTTTTTAACAAATCGATATTTTTTTTCATTAACGTTAAGTAATTCTCATTAGCATCTCTTTCTTCTTCACTTAAATTATCAATTATTTTAAAAGTTAATACTTCTACTTGATAATCATTTATTAGTGAAGTGACTGTTTCGTTCAGTTCGTTGTTTTCTATGTTGATAATATAATTAATGTTACCAGTAGACAATAGATTTTTTGCTGTGGTTATATCTTTACTTAAAAGTTCAGTGGTATCGTCTAAAGAAATCACTGTTAGTCCATACTTTTCAAGAAACTTTAGTGAGTCGCTTGCTGTTAGTATGGTTTTGTTAGTTGCTGTTTCTGCAGTTAATTTTAGCTCAGCATCTAGTTCTGATAAAACTACTTTTAAATTTTCATAATTATCGTCAATTTCTTTATGGGCGAAACTATTTGGGATGTATTCTTTTAAACCATTTTTTATATTTTGTCCCATCATTAGTAAATTTGATGGATCTAACCATAATTCTTCAATATTTGTTTTATAATCTAAAACATAGGTACTATCAATAATGTTTAAATTTTTATTTCTTTCTAATAATTCGATGGTTATTAATCTTTCTTCTGATAATCCATTATATATAAAAATATCTGAGTGACTATAATTTGTTAATTGCTTATCGGTTAGTTCATGTTCATATATATTGATTGAATCTGGATAAATAGATGTTATAATTGAGTGATCTTCATATAATTCTTTTGTGATGTATTCAATTGGGTAGGATGTTGTTACAATTTGCAAATTATTTGAGCTATTACTATCACATCCACTTAATATAATTGTGAATATTAGTAACATTATGATTTTTTTCATTTTAAACCTCTTTCTTTGGTGGAACTAAATCAATTCCCTTTTTTCCAAAGGGATGGCATTTTATTAATCGGTTAAATCCATAAATAATACCTTTTCCTGTTCCGTGAATTATTATTGCTTGTTTCATATATTCAGAACAAGTGGGATAGAATCTACATGATGCATGCCAACTAATCGGTAGTTTTTGGTAAAAATTAATTGATTTTATTATAATGTTTTCCACATTCATCACCTATGATAATTTTACTATAAATTACTATTTAAATCAATATGTCTATACTTTTTTTAACTTTTTTGATATAATGTATGCGGTGGTTATATGAAAGATTTATTCGATGAACTTAAAATTGTTCCTAAAGATATAAATTTATATGTTAAAGCTTTTTCTCATTCGTCATATGTAAATGAAAATAATATGAAACAAGATTATGAACGTCTAGAGTTTTTAGGAGATGCCGTTATTGATTTAATAATCTCAGATTATTTATATAATAATAAATTTGAAGAAGAAGGTAAAATGACTAAAATCAGATCTGAGTATGTTTGTGAAAATGCACTTTCCGCGTATTCTAGTGATTTGAAATTAAGCAATTATATAAAAGTTGGTCATGGTGAAATGCTTTCTGGTGGTATGTTTAAAAAGGCTATCATGGCTGATATTTTTGAAGCTTTGTTTGGTGCAATATATTTAGATTTAGGCTTTTCTACAGCTAAGAGAACTCTTTTAAAAATAATGGTTCCTTATATTGAGAATCCTAATATTACTTTTTTTGATGATTATAAATCAAAACTACAAGAATTTGTACAAACTGAAAAGAGAAATTTGAATTATGAACTTGTTGATGAAATTGGTCCATCTCACGATAAGCAATTTGTAGTTCAGGTGAAAATTGATAACATAATTTATGGTAGTGGGAGTGCAAAAACAAAGAAAGAAGCAGAACAAGAAGCAGCTAAGAGTGCAATTAGTAAATTAGCAACTAATAAAAAATAAAGATAAAGGAGAAAAAATGAGTAAAATTAAAATTTTTAGTCTTGGTGGCTTAAATGAAAATGGCAAAAATATGTATGTTGTTGAAGTAGACAATGATATTTTTGTGTTTGACGCAGGATTAAAATATAATAACGAAAGAACATTAGGAATTGATTATATAATTCCAAATTTTAAATATTTAATAGATAATAAAAAGAGAATCAAGGGGTTATTTTTAACACACGGGCACGAAAGTAATATGGGTGCTGTTCCTGATTTTATGAACGAGTTTAAGGATATAAATATTTATGCTACTAAATTTACATTAGAAGTATTAAAACAAGAATTAACAGAAAATCAAATCACATCACCTTTTTTAAAGGAGATAAGACCTCATTCTAAATTAGTTTTTGGAAATTGTAGTATATTTCCTATAAGTGTTTCACATTCAATCCCAGATGCGGTTTGTTTTGTTTTGTATACTGATGATGGAGCTATTTTATATACTGGTGATTTTGTGTTTGATTCAACTATGACTGGTAACTATAAAACAGATATAGGGAAATTGGCTTATGTTGGGAAACAAGGTGTTTTATGTTTGCTTTCAGAATCTATTTATGCAGAAAGACCAGGTCATACCAGTCCGCATAATAGAGTTGAAGGGTTTATTGATAATTTAGTACATAAATACGAGAATAGAATCATTGCGACAGTATTTCCAGCCCATATTTATAGAATACAAGAAATATTCAATGTTATTAATAACACCAATAGAAAAGTTGTTTTTATGGGTAAAGTTTTAAAAAACATTATAGAACAAGCTATTAAACTTAATTATTTAACTATCAATCCAGAAAGAATTGGGGACTTATCTAATTTAAATGATAAAAATACTGTTATTTTAATTTCCGATGAAAAAGAAAAACCTTTTGCTAACCTTGATAGAATAATTAAAGGTCATGATAAATATATTAAATTAAATGAAAGTGATACTGTATTTATTTCAGAACCACCATACGAGGGAATTGAAAAAAGATTTGCTATGATTATGGATGAAATTGCTAAAATTAATGTTAATGTTGTAGCGTTATCAAAAAAGCAACATTTATTACATCATGCATCAAGAGAAGATTTAATGTTAATGCTTAATCTTGTAAATCCAAAGTATTATTTTCCTGTAAAAGGCGAATATAGACATCAATGCTATAATGCGGAAGTTGCTGAAAATATAGGGGTAGATAAGAACAATATTTTACTTAAACAAAATGGTGATGTCGCATTATTTGAAAATGGTAAATTAGTTGAATGTTCTGAAACTGTTGAAGTAGATGATGTGTTAATTGATGGAAATGATTCCTCTGATATTGGAGAAGTGGTACTAAAAGATAGAGAAATGCTCGGAGAGAATGGAATTGTTATTATAAGTTGCACTTTAAATAGGCAAACTAAAGAAATTTTAGCAGGTCCTGAAATTTTA
>CAYJBD010000009.1:8417-9124 GCA_964368465.1 uncultured Muribaculaceae bacterium | reverse complement strand
CAAGAGGTCATTGAAAAGACAAGTGAGATTTGTTTAGATATAATTAGTAATTCTATACAAATTGAAAATAATAAAGTAGACTATACTAAAATAAAGACTGAAGTTAGAGATAAATTAGGTAAATATTATTATCACGAAACTGAGTCTAAGCCTATGATCATTACTGTAATACAAGAGGTTTAAAAAAATATCATTTTATAATGATATTTTTTTTATATATAAAAAGTAGGGCTATTAGTGCTTATTTTTTTATTATCTACAATAATTGGTGTGTTATTAGTTGTTGGATTTTCTATGTTTTTTTCATTTAGTGCGCCCATTATTTTAAACATTGTACGTGCGTTAGTCCAAATTGGTTTTACTTGGTTAACAATTGGAATTGTTTGATTAATAATACCTAATGTTTTTTGTGTATTTGTAAGTACATTACCCCAATTAAATTTGTTTTTAGCTAGTGTATTTAATATGGTTGTTTGCTTAGGTAGTAAAGATCTAGCGTTTTGTAATGAATAATTAAAATTATTATAATCTTGAAACATATGTCACCTCTAATATAATTTATGCAATACAAAAAAAAAGTTTATTGTTATAATAATTGTTTTCAAATAATAATTTATGTGATATACTTTAGTAGAATAGAGAGGGATTCTTATGAGAATAATAATGCAACCTTTTATTTTAATTTATCATGTTGTATCTTTAATTCT